>JANMZU010000201.1:0-22378 GCA_031383585.1 Betaproteobacteria bacterium | reverse complement strand
CAACCCATTTCACGTATTCATCACCACCAAGAGCGGTCTGGTTAAAAGCACCTTTCTCCATGAAGTCTTTCCACTCAGGCGTTTCGCGAACCTTCTTCAGCACACCGACGAAGTACTCGACTTGGTCCTTCGTCACACCTGGCGCCATGAAAATCCCGCGCAGCATCTGGTAATCCACATCAAGGCCCTGGCTCTTGCACGTGGGCACATCACCCCATGATTGCGTGGCGGTGACCTTGTTTTTGTATGGCATCGGCACATCGTCGAAAACGCATAACGCACGCAGTTTTCCTGCCCGCCATTGCTCCACCGCCTCTATTGGGTTGTTCACCGTCGAATCGATGTGTTTTCCGACCAACTGTACAGCGACTTCCCCGCCACCCTTATAAGGAATGTAGGTGAACTTCGTCCCGGATTGTTTTTCAACTGCTACCGTGATGATTTGGTCCTCCTGCTTGGAGCCAGTACCACCCATCTTCATCTTGCCTGGCCCTGCTGATTTTGCCGCGTCGACATATTCTTTGGCAGTCTTGTACGGAGTTTCGGCGTTTACCCAGAAGATAAACTGGTCGAGCGCCATCATTTGTACCGGGGTAAGGTCTTTCCAATTGAACGGAACACCGGTGGCTAACGGGGTGGTGAACAGATTTGACAACGTAATAATGATCTTGTGCGGATCACCTTTAGCACCTTTGACATCAAGGAAACCCTCGGCGCCGGCGCCACCACCCTTATTCACCACCACCAAAGGCTGCTTCATCAGGTTGTACTTTGTTACGACACCCTGAACTAATCTCGCCATCTGGTCGGCACCGCCACCTGTACCCGCCGGCACTACAAATTCGACACTCTTTGTTGGCTCCCACGCAAAAACCTGTGTGGCGGTGAGGGAAAGAGCGACGAATCCCAGCGCAATGATGGACTGCTTGAGCTTAAATTTCTTCATTTGCTACCTCCAAGTTACTGTTGAACACATCGAACCGCAAAAATGGGCAGTCCGAACTGAAAGGGTCGCCGTCCTAAAATGTTTCATGCGGCGGCATCTGTGGTGTTCGCAGTTGACTGGCGCCGACTGTTGGCATATTTGCCCGCCAACACCACAAATGCAGCGCCCAAAACACCTGCTACGTACTCGCTCCAACGAGGAAAACCAGCGATGTAGTCTTTCAGTATGGGATCGTTCCATGCCATTTCACCCGCCACGAATCCGAGCAATGCAGCGCCAATAACAATGATTACCGGATATCGCTCCATCACCTTGATCAGAATCTGACTCGTGAAAATGATGATCGGGATCGACAAGGCAATGCCAAACATTGCCAAGCCGAAACTATCCTTTGCAGCCGCAGCCACTGCCACCACGTTATCAACGCTCATGACGGCGTCGGCGATGACGATAGTGCGTATTGCCGCCAGCAGGCTGCCACTGGGCGAAATATTGTGTCCACCGTCACCATTATCGGTCAGCAGTTTCATGCCGATCCATAACAGCAGAACGGCGCCGACTAGTTTCAATAGCGGCAGTTTTAGCAGGGCCAGCGCAAAGAAAATCAACGTAAGGCGCAACACGATGGCGGCACCGGTGCCCCAGAAAACAGCGAGCTTCTGGTAGCGCGGCGGCAGGGATCTCGCTGCGAGCGCGATAACCACGGCATTGTCGCCCGACAGCACGATATCGATGCCTACAATTTTCAACACCGCTAGCCAAAATTCAGAATCTCCGAAGTTCATAGTTTGTCAACGAGTTAGAAGGTGGAATGAAATGACCTTGCCGAGCGACGAAGTGATGACACACTAGTCAGCAAACCTCTTTTCGCCGCCGGCCAAAGTCATAGCCCTGTCCACACTGCACCACGAATGTCGAGAAGCCATGAAGCGCGCTGACTTTTCTGTGCCAGAAGTAAATCGGGACAAAGTATCCAACAGATCTTTTTCATTTCAGGCCAATCATCAGCTATGCGTCCGGGGCAGTGAGAAGATAGAATAAGTCATTCGACTTCGCCGATAGACATTGATTGCCCATTTATTATGCCCACTCTGTGTTTTAAAGCTAATCCAAGCCTTCAGACTCGGCGCCTAGGTCGACTGAAACGTTTTTACGCTGCACTCTTCGCGTTTTCATTGATGCTGGGCAATATTGCCTTCACACAAGCGCAGTTCGTACCAGAACAATTGCCCTTGGCGATTGTGAATACCCACGCTGCGTCCAGTACAACACTGGCCCTTGCGTCAACCGCTGTCGCCTCGTTGTCACCTTCAACTGCCAAACCCCCGCCGGGCACTGCTGTAGTTACGCCGCACTGGTCTGTCGGCGACAGGGATGTTATCGCTGCGCGCGTGGCGTTCGAGCGGCGCGATATGAAATCGCTCGCAACCTTGAGGGATCGGTTGAACGCCACATCGGCTCCGCACCCGCTTGCACTCTATGCGCAGTATTGGTGGCTGTCGGCAAATCTCGCACAGGCAGGCGGGTTCGCTGTCACCAACGTTGCCGAAATACGTGCGTTCCTGACGGCCAATCCAAACTCGGTCCTTGCTGATGGTCTGCGCCGCGACTGGCTGAAAATCCTCGGCAAGCTTGATCAATGGGAGCTGTTTACGTCAGAAACGCCATTCATCAATAGCGAAGATGCGGAAATTGCCTGCCATCAATGGCGTAACCGATTGAACCGCAATGATCGCGATGCGCTGACTGAGGCCAAGGCATTCTGGGCCGCAGCCCGCGCCGCGCCAAATGCCTGCGACGACGTGTTTGCGCGCTTGTTCGCGGAAAAAATAATATCCACCCCCGAGGTTTGGCAGCGAATCCGAACCTTGCTCGAAAATAACCAGCTCGCTGAAGCGCGGAAGAGCGCCTCACTGATTCCAAAAGTGGCGGCAAACTTTGATCGCAGTTCTGCACTTGTTGGCCAGAACCCTACGCAGTTTTTGCAGAGCGAGAAATTGCAACCCGCATCGCAAAGCTCGGTTGAACTATTTCTGTTCGCCGTCACGCGTCTGGCGCGCACTGACGCTGACCGTGCGGCATCGTTGCTGGATGCACACGGCAAGAAGCTCGAGGCTGGCGATTTGGCCTATTCGTGGGCGCAAATCGGTCTTTACGGCGCGATGCAACATGACGTCGGCGCGTTGGGCTGGTTTGAACGTGCCGGATCCCGGCTTACTGATATGCAAGCCAGCTGGAAAGCGCGTGCAGCATTGCGCGCCGCTGATTGGGTGACTGTACGCGCCGCGATCAACGCCATGTCCGACGCTGAACGGCGCGAATCCGCATGGCGGTATTGGCTTGCGCGCGCTGCAGAACAAACTGGCGACATAGACGGCGCGCGCACGCTCCGCGAATCATTGGCACGCGAAAATCACTTTTACGGCGTACTTTCTGCCGAGGACCTCGGCTTGTCCGTACGACCCAGTTGGCAGGGCTGGAAGCCATCGCGCGGTGATATCGGCATGGTCATTCAACGCCCTGCTATCAACCGTGCATTAGCGCTTTATCGGCTTGACATGAGGGCGGAAGGGCTTCGGGAGTGGCTCTACGGCATTCGCGATATGGACGACCAGCAATTGCTGGCGGCTGCAGAGGCGGCGCGTGCAGCCAACATTCCGGATCGTGCCATCAACACCGCCGAAAAGACACTGGCGGTGCATGATTTCTCACAACGCTATCCCACCCCGCATCGCGCCGATCTTACTACTCACGTGCAGGCTCAAGGACTCGATGAGGCTTGGGTGTATGGCCTTATTCGACAGGAGAGCCGGTTCATGGCTGATGCGAAGTCAAGGGCTGGCGCGATGGGTCTGATGCAGTTGATGCCTGCGACCGCAACCTGGGCGGCAAAGAAAGTAAGCATGGACCAGTTCTCACTTGCCAAGGTCACCGATGTCCCGGTCAATCTCAGCCTCGGCGCGTTTTACCTGCGCCATGTTTTGGATGATCTTGGCCACCCCGTGCTGGCCACTGCGGGTTACAACGCCGGGCCGGGCCGGGCCAGACGCTGGCGTGCGGCCCAAGCGCTGGAAGGCGCGATCTACGCCGAATCGATTCCATTTAACGAAACGCGGGACTATGTCAAAAAGGTGATGGTGAATGCGTGGTTTTATGCCCAGCAGGCCGGCGTCACAACGCGCCGCCTAAAGGAAATGATGGGGACCGTGCCGGGGAACAGCGGCGCAGGTGGCGGTGTTAGCAGCCTCGTCGCGATGAAAGCCAATCTTCAGTAATCTGTCAGACCGACGCGAACTGCACGACGAACTGGATTACAAAATGAAAATAAACAAAGTACTGCTAATCGGTGGCACAGGCTTTATCGGAGCATCGATTGCCGAACAATTGGCGCGGCAGGATATCTTCATTACTGTTCCGACGCGGCGGCGAGAACGTGGCAAACATCTGTTCACGCTGCCCACAGTCGATGTTGTCGAAGCGGATATATTCAATAAAGCGCAACTGGAAGAACTGGTAAGCCGCCACGACGCAGTGGTCAATCTGGTTGGCATTCTGCACGGCGACTTTGAACGCGTTCATGTGGCGCTTCCCAAAATGGTCGCGCAGGCGTGCGCAAAGGCCGGTGTCGCCCGCTTGATACATATGAGCGCCCTCAATGCCGACGTCGCCGGCCCAAGCGATTACTTGCGTTCGCGCGGTCGTGGCGAAGCGGCGGTCTGGGAGGTTTGCAAAGCGAATCCGGTACTTAAAGTCACGATGTTTAGACCATCCGTGGTCTTCGGTGAAAACGACGCGTTCCTGAACCTGTTTGCCGGGCTTTTGAGGTTCTTTCCGCTGTTACCACTGGGCTCGCCAGAGGCGAGGTTTCAGCCGGTTTGGGTTGAAGACGTGGCGCGCGCCTTCGTCAGAAGCATCAATCTGCCGGCAACAAACAATCAAACCTTTGTTCTGGTTGGCCCAAAGGCCTACACTTTACGAGCGCTGGTGGATTTTGTCGCCGCCCTCACAGGAAGGCGCCGATTGATCTTTGGTCTGGGTCCGACGCTATCCATGCTGCAAGCGAGCGTATTAGGCGTTTTTCCGGGGAAGTTGATTACACCCGACAACGTCCGATCAATGAGTTTGCCAAGCACTTCGGATCAACCATTTCCAGCTGTGTTCGGTGCTGCAGCCGAAATGGAAAGTGTTGTACCTACGTACATGGGCCGCGATGCCGGTGACAGTCGCAACAGATATCAGCAATTTCGCGACGCCGCAGGGCGGTAGCTGCTCACCATGCCGCTCACGTTAATTATCGGTAACAAAAACTACTCTTCCTGGTCAATGCGGCCATGGGTCCTGTTGAAACAATTCGGTATTCCATTCGACGAGGTTATGCTCAAATTCGAGAGTAGCGAGTGGAACGCGAACATTGCCCGCTTGGCGCCGGCGGGGAAAGTGCCGACGCTTTGGGATGGCGGACCGGGGGCTGCCAATGCAATCGCTATCTGGGAAACCACCGCAATCATCGAATACATCGCCGAGAGCTATCCGCAATTTGACATCTGGCCAAAAGATGTCGCTGCGCGGGCCATGGCACGCGCGATTGCCGCTGAAATGCACGCTGGCTTCCAGGCGCTACGCAGCAATATGCCGATGAATATACGCAGCCACCACGCGGGAAAAGGTATGCAGGCTGGCGTCGCCACAGACATTTTGCGTGTGGAAGCGGTCTGGCATAGCGCACGCGAGCGCTTCGGCTCACACACGGACTCGCCATTCCTGTTCGGCCAATTTTGCGCGGCCGATGCGATGTTCGCGCCGGTGGTGATGCGCTTTCATACTTATGCGCCGCCACTCAGCGCCGCCACGCTGCGATACTGCGAAGCCATGAAGGCAAGCGCGGCTATTGCCGCGTGGATGGCTGAAGCGTGTCTGGAAACCGAATTTGTGGGTTTCGACGAGCCGTACGCTTCCGCGCCTGCGTAAGCCTGTGCAATGAGGGTTTTCGAAGTCGGGGGAGCGGTCCGCGATGCGCTGCTTGGCATAGATAGCAAGGATCATGATTACGTTGTCATTGGCGCCACGCCGGAGGAGATGGTGTCACTCGGCTATAGGCCAGTCGGCGCCGACTTCCCGGTATTCCTGCACCCCGACACGCACGCTGAATACGCTCTGGCCCGAACCGAACGGAAAACCGCGCCGGGCTATCAGGGCTTTGTATTTCACACTTCACCCGACGTCACACTTGAAGAAGATCTCGCCCGTCGCGATTTCACCGTCAATGCCATTGCGCGCGATGCCGATGGCACACTGATCGACCCTTACGGCGGCGTCGCTGATGTCCACGCCCGTATGCTGCGGCATGTAGGTGCGGCATTTGTGGAAGATCCGGTGCGAGTGCTGCGCGCCGCGCGCTTTGCAGCACGATTCGCCGGGCTAGGCTTTAAAATTGCGCCCGAAACAAAGGAGTTGATGCGGGCTATCGCACAGACCGGCGAACTTGACCATTTGGTACCCGAGCGTATCTGGCAAGAGCTGGCACGCGGCATGATGGAGGCCAAGCCATCAGTAATGTTTGACGTGTTGCGCGATTGCGGCGCTCTGCGGAAACTGCTACCGGAGGTTGATCGGTTGTTCGGTGTGCCGCAATCGGCGAAATCGCATCCTGAGATCGACACCGGTATTCACGTCATGATGGTGGTGGACTATGCAGCATCGAAGAATCAATCTCTGCCGATCCGTTTTGCGGCGCTGAGCCACGATCTTGGTAAAGGCACCACACCGGAGAAATTCTGGCCGCACCATCCAGGACACGAGGAAAGCAGCGTCAACCTTGTGGAGGGCTTGTGCGAGCGTTTGCGAATTCCCAGCGAATGCCGTGACCTCGCAAAAATCACGGCCCGCTGGCACGGTGAAGCGCATACTGCAGCACAGATCAACGCGGAAAAGCTGTTGGCGATGCTGAATTCCACCGACGCTTTGCGGCGCCCTGCGCGTTTCACTGATTTTGTCGAAGCTTGCGTTTGCGATCACCACGGCCGCCTTGGTTTTGAAGAAGCTCCCTATCCGCAGAAGGATTTCTTGCTTGCCGCCTTGGCCCATCTGCAAACACTTGATTTCAACCGTATCGCGAAGGCGAACGCTGACGATATTCCCGCTGCAATCAGCCGCGCCAAATTTGAACAATTGCAACGATTCATTGATGAAAGGAAAGCAACATGACACACGCCATTCGCATTCACGAGCACGGCGGTCCGGAAGTAATGAAATGGGAAGCCATTGACGTCGGCAACCCTGGCGAGAAAGAGCTACGAGTTCGCCATACCGCAGTAGGCTTAAACTACATAGACACCTACCACCGAACGGGTCTCTACAAGATCCCACTGCCAAGCGTCATCGGCCGGGAGGGTGCAGGCGTGGTTGAGGCGGTGGGCACCGGCATCACCGATTTCAATGTAGGCGACCGCGTCGCTTACGCATCGGCGCCGATTGGGTCTTATGCAGAAGCGCGGATAATTGCGGCTGACCGTGTCGTGAAAATCCCCGATGGCGTCAGCGACCAGCAGGCAGCGTCGATGATGCTTAAGGGCATGACTGCCCAGTATCTGATTCGCCGCACTCATGTTGTCAAACCCGGCGACACCATCCTGTTTCATGCCGCCGCGGGCGGCGTGGGCTTGATTCTGTGCCAGTGGGCCAAACATCTGGGTGCGATCGTCATCGGCACGGTCGGTAGCGAAGAAAAGGCTGTGCTTGCCAAGGCCAATGGCTGCGATTACATCATCAATTATCGAAGCGAGGACTTTGTCTCCCGGGTTGCCGAGATCACTGGCGGCAAGAAGTGCGCCGTGGTTTACGACGGCGTCGGCAAGGATACCTTTATGAAATCACTGGATTGCGTGCGCCCTCGTGGTCTGGTGGCGCTGTTCGGCAACGCTTCGGGCAAGGTCGAGCCGCTGGACCTGGGCCTGCTCGCCGCCAAAGGCTCGCTATTTGTCACGCGGCCTACTCTTGACACCCATGTCGCGTCGCGCGAAGATTTGCTCGCTACAGCCAACGATCTTTTCGACGTGGTGGCGCGTGGAATCGTCAAGATAGAAGTCAACCAGACCTATGCGCTTAAAGACGCTGCGCAATCGCATCGCGATCTGGAAGCAAGAAAAACCACAGGGTCGACGGTACTTATCCCGTGACCTCATCGGCAACATTTAGCGATCAGTCATTTTTTCGCATCACCAAATCAACATAAAAACAAGGAGAGCATTTCATGAAGTCCAAAGGAGTTTTTACCCGTTGTCTAATGGCGGTTGGCACGGCACTCGCACTGCTGCCAGCCATTGCGCAGGCCCAGACCTACCCCAATAGGCCGATCAAAATGATCGTACCGTTTGCACCGGCAGGCACCACAGATATCGTCGCGCGCATCGTCGCCGATCAGCTAAGCAAGGAACTGGGACAAACGGTTATCGTTGAAAACCGTGCCGGCGGTGGTGGCGCAATCGGCGCCGACGTCGTTGCCAAATCCGCGCCCGATGGCTACACGCTGGGCGTTGCGACGGTCTCGACGATGGCGGTTAATCCCGCTGCGAACGCGAAGATCCCCTACAACAATTTCACCGATTTCATCCCCATTACCAAGTTCGTGGCCGTGCCAAATGTGTTGTGCGTTCACCCCTCGGTCCCGGCCAAAGATTTCAAGGAGTTTGTCGAGTTGCTGAAAAAAAACCCCGGCAAGTACTCCTTCGCCACATCGGGTACGGCGGGTATCGGCCACATGATGGGTGAGCTTTTCATGGGTGCCAGCGGCACCGATATGGTCCATATTCCTTATAAGGGCGCCGGCCCTGCAGTGATCGACGTGGTTGGGGGACAGGTACCGGTGTTGTTCGACAACCTGCCGTCGTCGAAAGCGCAGATCGACGCTGGCAACATGCGTTTGCTCGCAGTCGCAGCTCCCAAGCGCCTCCCAGCCTATCCCAACATACCGACCTTCGCCGAACTTGGCATGGCGGAAGTGAATGATCCGGCATGGTACGGAATGGTCGTTCCAGCCAAGACGCCGAAAGAAATCGTCGATAAGCTGTACACAGCTTCGGTGAAGGCCGTCAACCATCCCGCCACCAAGGAAAAGCTTGCACAGCAAGGTGCCGATCCAGTTGCCAATACGCCGGCAGAGTTTGCCAAAGACATCAAAGTCGAATACGACAAGATGAAGTCCATCGTGGTCAAGAAGGGTATCAAGCTTGACTGAATAATCGTGGATCAGGAGGACGAAAAAGCCCTGCATGCAGGGCTTTTTTGTTTGTGCCGATCATTGCCAACCCTGGGTGTTCGTAGACACTTTCGACCCGCAGCGCCTCGACTGGGGGAGTTTGGTCGGCAAATCCCGGCGGAATCCTGGCGACGCGCTCCGAGATTTTGCACCACGATCAGGGGATACATGTGCCATACAGTACCGGCTTACAATCGGTACTCAATCAGCATAGAAATCAATATGCCCCGCGTACTTATCGTTGAAGATGATCCCGCCTTTCGAACCCGCTATACGGCGATGCTTGACACCGACACTGCTTTTGAAGTCGTTGCCAGCGTTGCGACCGGGGCAGAGGGTCTGGCAATGCTGGACCTTAGAAAACCGGACGTGTTGCTGGTCGATTTGGGATTGCCGGACATTAGTGGCATCGAGGTCATTCGCCACGCCAGTCAAACGTTGCCCAAGTGCGAGTGCATGGTGGTTACTGTTTTCGGTGATGAGGAGCACGTACTTGCCTCCATCGAGGCTGGCGCAGCCGGCTATTTGCTCAAAGATGCATCGGCGGAAAGCTTCCTCTCCGGCATTCGCGAATTGATCAACGGCGGTTCGCCGATAAGTCCGATCATTGCGCGCCGCCTGTTGAAACGATTTCAGGCGGTGCCGACCTCCGCCAGTGTTGCGGTCGATGCCGATCATGGCGGCGACCGGGTTGCGTTGTCTGATCGCGAACGCGAGATTCTGATGCTTGCCTCGAAGGGCTTCAATTATCCGGAAATGGGTAAACTGATGGGCATCTCGCCGCACACCGTGACCAGCCATGTCAAAAAAATCTACCGCAAGCTTGCGGTGCACTCGCGCGGCGAAGCGGTCTTCGAGGCCAACCGGATGGGTCTCATTCGCACTTTGTAGCTTGACGATGCTCGCAAGCCGGGCTCTCCGGTCGATTCTACTTGCAGTTTCGCTGGCAGCCGCATCAATTTCCCATGGTCAAGGCAACCAGCCTGCAAGCCAGACGATACAAGAGTCTGAACGCAATACTCTTATAGAACTTACCCAAGCCGACTTTACGCCAACCGGCGAAATGCCCATGCCGGGCATAAATGCGAAGTGGGAGACAGTGACACTGCCCGATAGCTGGCGCAAACAGTCGCGCGCGCGCAATCGACTTGGCTGGTATCGGCTGCACTTTGAGCTGGCCCTGGTACCTGAGGCACCACAAGCGATCTACATTCCTCGCATCACCAACAATATCGCGCTCTACGTCAATGATGTGTTGCTCGGGGTCAGCGGCAATCTTGAAAGGCGCGAGCTTAGTTGGAATACTGCCCAGCTGTTCGCGGTGCCGCCGGGCATGTTAAGAGCTGGTCGCAACGAAATTCTGATCCGGCTCCATCCCGATGGACTTGCTCGCGCCGGGCTATCGCGGGTTCATCTTGGCGACGAACCACGCATTCGCGGCATGTATAACAATCGCAATTTCTACCAATCCACTGCGCCACAATTCATTGCCGCCCTACTTGCCTTGACGGCGCTATTGTCAGCATCGCTATGGGCAAGTCGACGTCAAGAGGCTGTATTCGGTTTTTTTGCGCTGCTGTGTCTGGCAACTATTGCGCGCCTTTGGCACACCTTTACGCGCGATATTGAATCCTGGGGCTGGGTATTCGCAGCGCCATCGCTTTCGTGGATGATTGCTACCCAGACTTTTTTTGTTCTTCGATTCTGTAGCCAGTCTTCGCCGCGCTTCGAACGTGTCGTTTCGATCTTCGCCCTCGTTGCTACCGCGATGCTGATGCTGGCGTCGAGCCCGGTCATTCTGGCGGTGGTATTTTTCGTCAACACCGTCATTTCAGTTGCCATGCTTTTCATACTTGGCCGAGCACTCGTGCGTGAGCCAAAACTAGAAAACCTGACACTGCTTGCCGCGCTGCTGATCAACTTCCTGCTGGCAATTCATGATTTGATCAACTATCAGGAGATGCTTGATTTCGACACACTGTATCTGTTGCCGTTAGGCGGTCCGCTATTGTTGTTCGCCGTTGCCATCTTGCTGATTCGCCGCTATGTTGATTTGCTGCAGAAACACGAATCACTCAATGCCCAGCTTGCGACTCGCGTGCAGGATCGCGAGCGCGAACTGGCTCTGAGCTACGAACGGCTGCGTGTGCTGGACCAGCAGCGCACCACCGCAGAGGAGAGGCAGCGGCTGATGCGCGATATGCACGATGGCATTGGCTCACACTTGATGTCAACGCTGGCACTGGCGCGAGTGAGCACACTTTCGCAAAATCAAATAGAAGAAACATTGACTGATTGCATCGACGAGCTCAAGCTCACCATCGATTCGCTGGAGCCGGTGGAAAGTGATCTGCTGGTGGTGTTGGGTAATTTGCGATACCGCCTTGAGCCTCGCTTGCGTGCAGCGGGTATTTCGCTGGAGTGGGCGGTTAACGACCTGCCACCTCTGGCTTATCTCGATCCTGAAAATGTACGCAGCATATTGCGTATCGTCCAGGAGGCTTTTACCAATACACTCAAACATGCACATGCCAAGCGCATCACCCTGTCAACTGGCGTGGACTATAACAATGCGCGGCTGTTCGTTCGTGTCACCGACGATGGCATCGGCCCAAATTCCAGCGAGCCAGTTGGCCGCGGACTCGCCAACATGAAAATTCGGGCCGCTCGATTGCACGGCGAACTTGAGCTTCTGCATCTAAAGGGTGGCGGCACCTGTGTGAATCTGTATTTGCCGTTGGCAAAAATCAAGTAGCCCGCATGTATGTATCAAACCCCAGCGCTGGCGAGACTTCCCAGCCAATATCGCCCTGGGAAGCCCGTCCAATCTAGACTTTCGTTCTAAATCTCCACCTGGGAACCCAGTTCGACCACCCGGTTGGATGGAATCCGGAAGTAATCTGACGCCTTTGCGGCCAGGTGCGACATCCAGACGAATAAATGTTCGCGCCAAAGTGCCATGCCACCACCAGGGGTCGCGATCAGGGTTTCGCGATTGATGAAAAAACTCGTGTCCATCATGTCAAAACTCATTGCTTGCAGCTTGCAATCGCTAAGCATTTTGGGAATATCCGGGGTTTCCTTGAAGCCGAAGTGCCCGGTTATTTTCCAAAAGCCGTGGCTCATATCCTCAATCCAGACGTAGTCCTCCTTGGGCACGAAGGGGATATCTTCAATCACAACAGAAAGTATGATCACCCGTTCGTGAAGGACTTTGTTGTGCTTGAGGTTATGCAGCATCGCATTCGGTACGCCATTCGCGCTGGCGGTCATGAATACACCAGTACCAGCGACCTTGTGCGGCGGACTCATGGCGATGGAATCGACAAACAGTTTGAGCGGCATCGCGCCTTCGTTCGAATTCTTGCGCACAATCTGACGGCCGCGCCACCAGGTGCTCATGATCGTGAACAGCACCACGCCCATCACCAACGGGAACCAGCCGCCGTCGAGAACCTTGGTCAGGCAGGCGCTGAGGAACATAACATCGTTGCCGACCAGGATTCCCGTGAGCAACAGCGTCAAATACTTGTTCCAGCGCCATATACGAGTCATCACAACAAACAGCAGGAGCGAGTCGATCAGCATGGTGATGGTGACCGCAATACCGTAGGCGCTGGCGAGATTGGTAGAGGTTTTGAATCCCAGCACGAGCAATACAATGGCAAACAACATGAACCAGTTGACGAATGGTACATAAATCTGCCCCTGTTCCCGCTCGCTGGTATGGTTGATCGCAAATCGGGGGAGATAACCAAGTTGAATCGCTTGCTTGGTCAGGCTGAATGCGCCAGTAATCACAGCTTGGGAAGCGATCACCGCAGCTAACGTTGCAAGAACGATCATCGGTAATAGCGCCCAATCCGGCACCATCAGGTAGAACGGATTTTTTATGGCCTCCGGATTGGCCAGCAACAACGCGCCTTGGCCAAAGTAATTGAGCACCAGCGCGGGCCAAACCAGCCAGAACCAAGCCATCCGAATCGGGCGTCTTCCGAAATGCCCCATGTCAGCATAAAGCGCCTCACCACCGGTAACGCAAAGCACCACTGCGCCCAGCGTGATAAAAGCGGCAAACTTATGCTCGATCAAAAACGCAAAACTGTAATACGGATTAATGCCAGCCAATATCGCGGGATTCTTGACAATCTGCATTAAGCCCAGCAAAGCCAAAATCGCGAACCACACGACCATAGTGGGGCCAAAGAACTTGCCAATGACCGCCGTACCGTGACGCTGGATGGCAAACAAGCCGATCAATATGCCGATCACAATCGGCAAGACGAATGTTTCAAGCGCCGGCATAAAGAGGGACAATCCCTCTACTGCGGACATTACCGTCATTGCAGGCGTGATGACACCGTCGCCATAGAACATGGCCGCGCCGAAAATGCCGAGAGAGGTAACTATCCAGCGTCCGCGTGAGCTGGCCCGAAAGCAGCGTTGGGCCAGCGCCGTGAGGGCGAGGATGCCGCCTTCGCCGCGATTATCCGCCCGCAACATGAATACCAGATATTTCACCGTAACCAAGGTCATCAGCGACCAAAACATCAGTGAAAGCAATCCCAGCACCGTGCCCTGATTGAGCGGAATGCCGTGCGTAGGATTAAACGACTCCTTCATGGCATAGAGAGGGCTGGTACCGATGTCACCAAAAACGACGCCGATCGCGCCGATGGTGAGGGCACTTAATTTTTTGTTCGAGGGATCCATGGATATGGTGCCGAAGACGGTTCCGCAGAGTTAGCCGTGACGCACTGGCAAAGGCAAAACGTAATCAGCTTGATCAAGATAGGGGTTTATTTGGTCTTTTTTGCCAACCCAAGGGCCGGGATATTGCAATGCGCTTTTATAATCGTCGCCAAGGATAGCCCTCTTTTTGCTGCAGTGCAATATGCAGACATTTTGCAGTTTTAGCTACTGTCCGCCTTGACGAAAATCCCGCTTCGAGCCATACTTCGCGGCTTTTCGGGAACACCCGAATGGAATCAATTCTTCAAAAATGGCCAATTAGCTCAGCCGGTTAGAGCGACGGAATCATAATCCGCAGGTCCCCTGTTCGAATCAGGGATTGGCCACCAAGACACTCCAAAAGGCCGCTTATGCGGCCTTTTGTTCGTTAGCCACGGTGTAAATCGGCCGCAAGGCAACAATTTGTCAGTTCTGCTGCTCACTGCCAACCTGTAGCTCTTCGTTCGATTTTCCCGCGACTCCAGCTTGAAAGCGCACCACCTGCCCGGGTTACTCCCCGCTTCCAGGAGAGAAAAATGTCCATCCCAATCACCCCCAAGAAAGTTTTCATCAAGACCTTCGGCTGTCAAATGAATGAGTACGATTCAGACAAGATGGCTGATGTACTCAATGCCTTTGAGGGCTACGAGAAGACCGACAAGCCTGAACAGGCGGACGTGATCCTCTATAACTCTTGCTCGGTTCGTGAAAAAGCGTCTGAAAAACTGTTCAGCGACTTGGGCCGCATCCGGGAGTTGAAGCTCGCCAATCCAGAACTGCTGATCGGTGTTGGCGGTTGTGTGGCTTCTCAGGAGGGCGACGCCATTGTCAAGCGCGCGCCCTATGTCGACTTGGTGTTCGGGCCACAAACATTGCATCGCCTGCCGCAGATGATTCGTGCCAAGCGCAGCAGCGGCGATTCACAGGTGGATATCTCGTTTCCCGAGGTCGAAAAATTCGACAATATGCCACCCGCAAGAGTAGACGGTGTGACTGCATTTGTGTCAATCATGGAAGGCTGTTCAAAGTACTGCAGCTTTTGCGTCGTGCCGTATACGCGCGGCGAAGAGATATCGCGTTCGTTTGACAGCGTCATGGCCGATATTCGCGATCTCGTCTCGAAGGGGGTAAAGGAAGTAACACTGCTTGGCCAGAACGTAAATGCTTACATCGGTGCATTGTCCGACGGCGAGGCGGCCGATTTCGCGTTGCTATTGGCGGCGGTGCACGCCATCCCGGGGATCGAGCGCATCCGCTACACGACGTCGCATCCGCTTGAGTTTACCCAGCGCTTGATCGACTGCTACGCAAAGCTTCCAAAGCTTGTGTCGCAATTGCATCTGCCGGTGCAATCTGGCTCGGACAGGGTGCTGGCCGCGATGAAGCGGAACTACACCGCGATCGAATACAAATCGATCATTCGCAGACTACGCGAGGTTCGGCCGGATATCTCCATCACCAGTGATTTCATCGTCGGCTTTCCGGGCGAAACGGAAGACGATTTCGAAAAGACGATGAATCTGATTGAAGACATTCAATTTGACGGCAGCTTTTCGTTTATCTATTCACGCCGCCCGGGCACACCAGCGGCAAGTCTGCTCGACGAAACACCGTACGAGGTCAAGCTGAAACGCTTGCATCGCATGCAGAAGGTACTGGATTCGCAGTTGCATGCCACTTCCAATGCGATGGTGGGCAGCACGCAGCGCGTTCTTGTCGAAGGCGCTTCGCGCAAGGATGCACTGGAATTGATGGGACGTACCGACAACAATCGCGTAGTGAATTTTGCGATCGTCGGCCACGATGCGTTGCGGTTAGTTGGGAAATTTGTCGATGTCGTGATCACCGGCGTCAGTCACTACACGTTGCGTGGCGAGATCAAAATTGTCGAAACCATTTCCGCCTGAAGCATGAAGACGCCGACGCTGGAGTTTTCGTTCACGCCCGTTGACAACCATCGGCTGGCATCCCTTTGTGGCTCAATGGATGCGAATATTCGGCAAATTGAAGCTGCGTTGGCAGTTTCCATCGCACGTCGCGGCGAGAAATTCTCGGTCGCTGGAGAGCGCGACAAAATCGAACTCGCCGCCAAGGTGCTGAACCGCTTCTACGCCAAAGCACATAAAGACCTGTCGATCGAAGAGATTCAGTTGGGGATCGTTGAGATGAGCCACGCTCGTGGCGCCAAAGCCGCCAAGCCCGCCGATCCGGTGGTGGCCGCGGATGAAATTGTTTTGCAGACGCGGCGTGCCGACCTGCGCGCGCGAACCGACCATCAGTCGCAGTACATCACGCAAATGCAGACCCACGACATTACCTTCGGTGTCGGCCCCGCTGGCACCGGCAAAACTTATCTGGCGGTCGCTTGTGCGGTAGATGCGTTCGAGCGCGATCTGGTCAAGCGCATCGTATTGACGCGTCCGGCGGTGGAGGCCGGCGAGCGGCTCGGGTTTCTGCCGGGCGATCTATCGCAGAAAGTTGACCCTTACCTCCGTCCACTTTACGACGCGCTCTATGAATTGCTAGGCTTCGACAAAGTGAGTCGGATGTTCGAACGCCAGCAGATCGAGGTCGCGCCGCTGGCCTTTATGCGGGGGCGTACGCTCAACCACTCGTTCATCATCCTGGATGAAGCGCAAAACACGACGCCCGAGCAAATGAAAATGTTCCTCACGCGCATCGGCTTTGGTACGAAATCAGTCATCACTGGCGATGTGACGCAGGTCGATTTGAAACACGGCACGACTAGCGGACTCATTGACGCACGTAACGTACTCCACGGTATTCGCGGTATTGCCTTTACGATTTTTCAAGCCAATGACGTCGTGCGCCACCCGCTGGTACAGTCCATCGTGACGGCTTATGAAGCCAACCGTCGCATGCGCTAGTCGAGTAAAGTATGGGCAGCAAGTCTCATCAGATTGAAATACAACTTGTCAGCCGCCTCAAGGGGATTCCAAGTGAATTGGATTTCAAGAAGTGGCTGGTCGCCGCACTGCCCCAGCCGGCTGAGTTGTCACTGCGCGTGGTCAATGGCGTTGAGGGGCGCCGGTTGAATAGCGGCTATCGCGGCAAAGACTATGCGACTAACGTGCTAACCTTTACGTACCACGAAAAAGAAGCGCCTCGGTTGAACGGCGACATCGTGTTGTGCGCGCCGGTGGTCGCGCGCGAAGCACGCGAGCAGGGAAAGTCTTTGCAGGCGCATTACGCACACCTGACGGTGCACGGCGCATTGCATCTCGCCGGCATGGACCACGAAATCACGCGCGCTGCCATCGAAATGGAAAGAACGGAAATAGCCGTGCTGGCGAAGCTGGGTTACGGAAATCCTTATGCACTGGATGGTGAGTGACGAACGCATTGGGTTCCCTGCAGTCATCGACGTTTTTTCACCTTGTGTTAGAGTAACTCGATTGCAATAACGCGAACAATCAATGGACGAATCCCCCAAGCGCTCGCTACTTGAGCGCGTCTCTTCCATGCTCCTGCGTGAGCCGGAAGACCGTGGCCAACTGGTCGAATTGTTGCACGGTGCAGTTGAAAAAAATCTGCTGGACTCAGAGGCCCTTTCGATGATTGAGGGGGTGATGCAAGTCTCGGAAATGCAGACCCGCGATGTCATGATCCCACGGTCGCAAATGGACATGATCGATGTCGATGACAGTCCAGCTGAATTTATTCCTTTTGTCATCGAGACGGCGCACTCGCGTTTCCCGGTTTACGAGAACGGAAAGGACAACGTTATCGGCATATTGCTGGCTAAAGATTTGCTGCGTTATTACGCTAACGCTGATGAATTCGATGTTCGAGATATGCTGCGCCCTGCGGTGTTTGCTCCGGAATCGAAACGCCTCAACGTTCTACTTCGCGAATTCAAGGAAAACCGCAATCACATCGCCATCATTGTCGATGAGTACGGCGGCGTTGCAGGATTGGTCACGATTGAAGACGTGCTTGAGCAAATTGTCGGCGACATTGAGGATGAGTTCGACTTCGACGAAACTGAGGACAACATCCTGCCGGATAAGTCGGGACGCTTCCGCGTTAAGGCCGTCACCGAGATCGCTGACTTTAATGAGGCGTTTCAGACGCATTGTTCGGATGAGGCCTTTGATACCGTGGGCGGGTTGGTAATCAATCGTTTTGGTCGCGTGCCCAAACGCGGTGAATCGGTAACCTTTGACGGTTTCAAATTCTCCGTCTTGCGCGCCGATAGCCGAAAGGTTCATTCGCTAATTGTCGAACGCATTGTCGCGCCAGAGCCGGGCGTGCCCGGCGAGCTTGCGCACAAGGAACCTGCTCCATAGAAACATCCACGCCTGCCGCCTGCGCACCATGAAGCGCGACACGTTGCCAGCTGCAAGGTTTGTATCTCAGCTAGGACTGGCTTTTCTCGCGGGTGGTGCAGGCGTACTTGCCTTTGCCCCGTTTTACGCTTGGCCAGTCGCGTTGATTTCGTTATTTTTTCTGTTCGCATTGTGGCATCGCGCGGCTAGCGCGTGGCGCGCGTTTGCCATCGGCTACGCTTGGGGACTCGGCTTATTCGTTTTCGGCGTGCCGTGGATCTACGTAAGCCTGCACGTTTACGGCAGCATGCCTGCAGCTCTAGCCGTGATCGCTACATTCCTGTTCTGTTGCTATCTCGCAGTGTTCCCAGCACTGGCGTGTGCACTCCACCGCAAGTTAGTGACCCGCTTCAATGTGTCGAAAGTTGCCGCAATACTCTTGGTCATGCCCGCGTGTTTTGTCATTGGCGAATACGTGCGCGGCTGGTTCTTTTCCGGTTTTCCCTGGCTGGTATTCGGCTATTCGCAAACGCCAGGAAGCTTCGCCTTTGCGCCATTAACAGGCTTTGCGCCCATCTTTGGTGCTTTTGGTATTTCCTGGTTGCTCGGATTAACTGCCGCAGTTGGCGTGCTGCTTGTACCCCTTGCTTGGGGCCGAGGCTGGTCGCGTCGCGCTGCAATCGTCATGTTGACGCCAACAATTGCGGTTTGGGTGACCGGCTGCGCATTGCAACAACATTCCTGGAGCGCCCCTCACGGCGGGCCCTTGCCAACAGCGTTGCTGCAAGGAAATGTAGAGCAAAGCATGAAATGGCGCGACGACCAGCGGCTGGCAGCACTTGACAACTACCGGGAGCTGATTGAGAAGACCAAAGCCCGGCTTATCGTGCTTCCCGAGACCGCTTTACTGGTACTCAATGACGCACCTGCGGACTATCTTGCCGCCCTCAAGCGTCATGCCGAGTCGAATGGCGGCGACGCGATTATCGGCGTTTCCATCATCGAGCGTGACACCACCAGCACTTCCCGGTACAGAGTTTCGAACAGCGCAGTTACTTTTGGCAAATCACCATCGCAGCGCTACGACAAGCAACACCTCGTCGTATTCGGCGAATTCATTCCGCCATTGCTGTCATGGGTCTATAACTGGCTGCAAATTCCACTGGGGAGCATGAATGCGGGGAGCGCCGATCAGAAACCTCTGAACATCGCCGGGCACGCTATCGCGGTCAACATTTGCTATGAAGACGCCTTTGGTGCCGAAATTGCGCGTCAACTGCCGGAGGCGGAATTGCTGGTCAACATTACCAACATGGCATGGTTTGGTAACTTGTTTGCGGCTGACCAGCAAACGCAGTTTTCGCAGATGCGTGCGCTTGAGACTGGCCGATGGATGCTGCGTTCAACCAACACCGGACTCACCGCAGCGATCAACGAAAAGGGTGAGATCGTGAAAGCGCTACCGCAATTCGTTCGCGGCACGCTCGAAGTCGACGTTCAGCCGCGGACCGGGACTACGCCGTACGTGGTCTGCAAAGACTGGCTGATTTTGGGGCTGCTACTGCTGGCCTTGGCAGGAGGATGCGCATTTAGGGACGTAGAGCGACATTCCGCGCGCAATTCGGAGCAAAAATAGCCCGCAAGGCGCGCCAGGCGTCGAGTTTGTCGAGAAATTATCAAGCAACTCGTGCCCGGATGAAAAACTGCCACGTACAGAGCTCGGCCAACTCCTGAGACGTCACCTGTTCGAACGACACGCGTCCGAGGCGAATATTGATATTCGGGTTCATCCTGTTTTGCTCATAGAAGTCGGCCAGGTTGGTATCGAGGAGGTGGTTCACGAATTCCATGCGGTATCTCGTTTGCGCAAGAAAGCCGTCAATTTCCTTCAGCGTGAAAAAGCGAATATGCGTGATATCGAGCAAGCCCCGCTCTGCATAAGTCCAGCGACCGGCGTCCATGAGCCCCTGCATCAGTCCGAGGTGGCGCGTGTTGGGAATACTCAGTATTAGCTGTGCATCAGGTGACAGATATGGCTTCAAGTTCACCATGGCATGCCACGGATCGTACATATGCTCGAGGACGTCAGCCATTACCACGGTGTCGATACTGCCGCGTGCGATTCGTTCCGCCTCAAGATTGAAGTCTTCAAACTTGCCACACAGAACCTGGTCCAGATTCGTTACGGCAATAGCCGCCGTTGCGCGGTTGGGCTCAATGCCGATGGTGCGGCAAGAAGGATGCGAGGCCTCTACATAATGACCAAGATTGCCGGTGGAGCAACCGACGTCGAGCAGCGTTCTTGGAGAACGGGTCATTACGTCGAGCATCCGAGGATTGAAATGCTGCTCGTACGGCGTGGCCGGCGCACCCTCAACATCAAGGCAGGTTTGCCAGACGTATTGTGTCTCTGAAGCTGTAGGAACAGCAGCTTTGCCAGGCAGCGTAGGGAGCTTGGAGGACATCAAATGGGCAATCAAAGCAGATGAATGTTTCGCGGCGCGGGGCTAACCACGTAAAATCGGCGGTTTAGCGCAAGAAAAAGCCGCCGATTCATGATTACGTTCCAAGAAGTCATTCTCAAACTCCAGCAATACTGGAACCAGCAAGGTTGCGCACTGTTGCAGCCCTACGACATGGAAGTGGGTGCGGGTACTTCGCACACGGCCACGTTCCTGCGCTCGCTTGGACCAGAGCCATGGCGCGCCGCCTACGTGCAGCCTTCGCGTCGCCCAAAAGATGGCCGCTATGGTGAGAACCCGAATCGCCTACAGCACTACTATCAGTTTCAGGTGGTCTTGAAGCCATCACCACTCAATATTCTTGAGCTCTACCTTGGCTCCCTCGAAGCGCTTGGACTGGACCTGCAGAAAAACGATGTGCGTTTTGTCGAAGACGATTGGGAAAATCCGACCCTCGGTGCCTGGGGCTTGGGTTGGGAAGTGTGGCTGAACGGGATGGAAGTCACCCAGTTCACCTACTTCCAACAAGTCGGCGGTATCGAATGCAAGCCGATTACCGGTGAGATCACCTATGGGCTTGAGCGCCTGGCCATGTATTTGCAAAACAAGGAAAACGTCTACGACCTGGTGTGGACGACATGGAAAGAAAACGGGGTCGACCGCCAACTGAGTTATGGCGACGTTTACCATCAGAACGAAGTCGAGCAATCGACCTATAACTTCGAGTATTCAGATACGGCCGCGCTGCTACGACACTTCGCCGACTATGAAGCAGGTGCCAAAATGTTGATGGAGACTCAGTTGGCGTTGCCTGCCTATGAGCAAGTGCTAAAAGCAGCGCATACCTTTAATCTGCTCGATGCTCGCGGAGCAATATCGGTTACAGAGCGGGCGGCCTATATCGGTCGCATCCGCAACCTGGCCCGCAGTGTGGCGCAGAGTTATTATGACTCGCGAGAACGATTGGGATTTCCGATGCTGCATGCGCCAAAGCCGGGGGAGGCATGAGTACCGAAACTTTGCTTGTTGAGCTATTCACGGAGGAACTGCCGCCCAGAGCGTTGAAGAAACTGGGTGATGCCTTCGCGTCATCGATCCAGCAAGGCTTGTCAAAACGTGGATTACTGGAAGCTGGCGCCACGGCCATCATGTTTGCCACGCCGCGCAGACTCGCCGCAAAGATTACCAATGTGCGAAAAACTGGTGCCGACGAAGCGTTCAGCGAAAAACTCATGCCGGTGAGCATCGGTTTAGACACGGTTGGCAATGCGACACAGGCACTGCAAAAGAAGCTTGCTGCCAAATCGCTCGGGCATTTGCAGCCTAAGGATTTGCTGCGCGAAAGTGACGGCAAAGTTGATCAATTGATTTATCGCGGTGTCGCCAAAGGCCAGTCGCTGCAGGTTGCATTGCAGGCTGCGCTAGCGGAAGCCATCGCCGCATTGCCGGTACCGAAAGTTATGAGCTACCAACTGGCAGACGGTGTCACGACCGTTCAATTCGTACGTCCCGCGCATGGCTTAATTGCGATTCATGGAGCTGACGTGGTGCCCATTCATGCTCTTGGCCTGGAGGCCGGCCGCACGACCCACGGCCACCGCTTCCAGGGTGCAGTGGATATTGAGTTGCAGCACGCCGACGAATATGAAGCACGTCTGGAGAATGAAGGCGGTGTCATCGCCAGTTTCGAGAAGCG
>JANMZU010000199.1:0-3878 GCA_031383585.1 Betaproteobacteria bacterium | reverse complement strand
ATTTGAAGCTGGCACAAGAGAACGCGGGGCGATTGAGGCTGGCATGCGTAAGCCTGACCTTGTCATCGTGGATCTGGGACTTCCCGATGGGGAGGGAGCCGATCTGATCAGGGATCTTCGCACCTGGAGCCAGGTTCCGGTATTGGTGCTGTCTGCCCGGGGCGGCGAAGCACAAAAAGTCGCGGCGCTGGATGCGGGTGCAGACGACTATCTCACCAAGCCGTTCGGCGTGAGCGAAATGCTCGCGAGAGTACGCGCGTTGCTGCGTCGTTCATTACGCGGCTCGCAAGACACACGGCTGTTGACGATGGGTGACGTTGAAGTGGATCTGGTTGGGCGCTCGGTCAAGAAGTGCGGAGAAGCCGTGCATCTGACGCCGATCGAATTTCGACTTCTTGCCTGCCTTGCCGCGAATTCCGGTCGTGTGATGACATATCGACAACTGGTGTGCGAGATTTGGGGGCCCAGCTATGGCGGACAGGCACATTACGCGCGTGTCGTGATGCAACGGCTGCGGCATAAGCTGGAAGCGGACGCGGCACAGCCTCGCTTTTTGCTGACAGAGATCGGCGTGGGCTACCGCTTGCTGCTTGCAGATGTTGAATGATGCAAGGGCGCTGGCTGGAATGCAGTAATCCGGCGTGTTCCGGTTATCGAATGCTGCTCGGACTCTTTATCCAGAGCGGCGCGCATGCCGGAAAAACTTGCCAAGCCGCACCAGTGCTGGAGTTTCACCATTCAATCTTGTAGCCGATGCCATAGATGGATTGTAGCCATTCCTCATTGCCGCCTGCGTCGGTAATCTTTCGCCGCAGATTCTTGACGTGACTGTCGACCGTGCGGTCGCTGACGATGCGGTGGTCGACGTAAAGAATATCCATCAGCTGGTTGCGGGAAAACACCCGGCCCGGTTGCGCCGCGAGCGTGGTGAGCAGGCGAAACTCAACCGGTGTGAGGCCCAGAGGCTTGCCTGCGTGGGTTGCGGCAAAGCGATCCGGGTCAAGCAGGATAGGGGCGCTGCCGCCGTCTTGGGGGGCAATTCGTCGCAGTATCGCCTTGACGCGCGCCACCACTTCACGCGGACTGAATGGCTTGCAGATGTAGTCGTCTGCACCGAGGTCGAGACCAAGTAAGCGGTCAATTTCCTCGACGCGGGCAGTGAGCATGATGATGGGTACATTGGAAAAGGCGCGCACTTCGCGGCAAATGCTCAGACCGTCTTTGCCCGGCAGCATCAGGTCCAACAGCATCAGATCCGGCGGCTTAGCTTGCACGGATTCGACAACCTTGTTGCCATCGGCATGGAGCGCTGTTTCGTAACCGGCAGCGGTCAGGTAATCGTGCAGGAGAGAGGATAGCTTGGGCTCGTCCTCGACAATCATGATGCGGCACGCTTTACTCATGGCTTGCCAATCGCTGGCAGGCTCACCGTGATCGCGAGTCCGCCAAGCGCCGATGCGCCCGCGTCGATTTTGCCGCCGTGCGCCTCCACGATATTGCGGCAGATGGCCAACCCCAGCCCGGCGCCCCCGGCTGCGCGGCTGCGGGATGTTTCGACGCGGAACAGGCGATCAAACAGTTTTGGCAACAGATTGGTTGGCACTCCGGGTGGAGAGTCTTCAATGCAGAGTTTCCAGTTTTTGCCGTCGCGCGCGGCGCGAATGCGGATGGTGCCTGGTGCATCGGTGTAGCGGCGCGCGTTAACCAGCAGATTGCCGAGCATTTGCGATAGCCGCTGTTCGTCACCGCGTACCTTCATGCTGGTTGGCAGCGGCTCCAACACTAGCGTGAGGCCCGCATCGGTCAATGCGCGGCGATGTTCATCCGCGGCACCCATCACCACGCCACCGAGATCCATTTCGACGAAGCGATATTCCAGTGCGCCGGTGTCAGAAAGCGCCAACTGGTATAGGTCGCCGACCAAAGAGGTCAGACGATCGCACTCCGATTGCAGCGAGGCCAGCGCCTCGGCGGTTACGGGTCGCACACCGTCCTGCAGCGCTTGGATCTCACCCCGCAAGATCGATAGCGGCGTGCGTAATTCATGGGCGATGTCAGCACCCCAGTCTCGGCGTGCCTGCTGGTTACGTTCCAGCGCCTCGGCGAGCCGATTGAAGTCGCTCGCCAGTGCGCCGAATTCGTCGCCTCGTTTCACGTCGATGCGGGTCCGATAGTCGCCCGCTGCGAGCCGCTGTGATCCCGCACTGAGTGCGCGGATCGGGTCGAGCAGCCAGCGCGCCAGCAGCCAGGCGAGCAACAATGAGCAGGACAGCACGATTGCTGCTGCGATGAGCGTGTGACGCGTCAGTGAGCGGGCGAAGGAGACGTCGGCCTCGCTCTGCAATTCCGGCAGCGGCGCCATCAACAACCTGCCTACCGTCTGTCCCCGGCTCTTGACGTCGATTGAGGGCGAATCGCGAGGCACAGCGGGATTACCGATGACGAGTTGGCCGTCAGCGGTCAACAGCAGCACCCGCGTCTGGAAATTGAGTGGGTCCACTTTACGCTTCGGGGGTGGGCGCATCTCCGGCGGTTCGGTCCCCGGTGGCGGGCGGCGATCATCGCGAATGTCCGGCCCGCCTAGAGGTGGTCCGTCGTTGGGAGGGCGGTCAAATGGACGGCGATCATTGGGCGGCTGGTCCTGCGGCCCCGGAGGCCGACCATCACGCGGCGGTCCAGGCCGCTCGCCAGGTGGCGGACGGTCACGAAAATCGCTGCGTTCGTCGCGCTCACCGGGTGGCCTGCGCCCGGGCGAGGCTTCTATGCCGTCCAGAAAA
Source organism: Betaproteobacteria bacterium (assembly GCA_031383585.1). GTDB lineage: Bacteria > Pseudomonadota > Gammaproteobacteria > Burkholderiales > Usitatibacteraceae > UKL13-2. Next base: position 1,101 of record JANMZU010000199.1, on the reverse strand, counting down.
TTGTTGAAGAGCCGTGACTGTCGTACCAGAAAACTCCAGTTGCCGACCTCTTCATAGCGCTTGCCAAGTCGCACCGACGCCTGCTCCAGCCGCTCTAATCCGATACGGTTGACGTAGTCGAGGAAGTCGCGTTGAAAGGCGCGCTGCTGCAGCAAATATAGCGATAGCAACGTCGCAACGCTCAACAACGCGAACGCCAGAAACAGTTTTTGCCAGAGCCGATTAAGCATTGAGGTTGCAAGCAAGGTATCGAAGTGTGAGAAACGTCACAGTAGCGCATTTAACCGCGAACGCCAGCCCTGCTGGTTCATCTCCGCATTTTCTCCACAATTTCTCCTCGTTGCCTGCGCATTCGCTGATCACCATGTCGTCATGAAAGTGCATCCGCACCGGGAGGGAAAAATGCTACGGAAAATTGTACTTGAGACCTTGTTTGTATTGGCGCTCAGCACATTTGTTGGCTCGCTTTATCTGTTCAGCATCACCACAGTTGGCGCGCAAACCGTCGGCGCAGCCGGCAGGAATAATACGCCGCCGCGTCCGCCACGCATTGACGACCTGCTCGCTGGATTGCAATTGACGCCGCAGCAAACAACTGCGGTGCAGAACACCATCGATACAGAGCGCATGGCGATGCGCGCGCTGGATGAGGCGCTGCGCTCCCAGCGCGATGCCATTCATGATGCCACCCGCAAAAAGCTTGCAGCGGCCCTTACGCCGGCGCAAATGCAGCGCTTTGATGATTGGCGCAATACCAATCGCCCGCCGCGCCCGGACGGTGTCCGGGGCCGGCAATCCGAAGCACCAAATTACACCCGTCGCAATCAAACCCAATAAAGGAGTCGAATCATGAAGAAATTCTCGCCCGACCGGAAAGTTCTGGCCGCTGCTGTTGCTGCCGTTTGCTGTGTGTTGTCGGCTGCTTCCGCGATTGCGCAATTCGCGCCGCCTGGACCGCCGCAGCCACCCGGGCCACCGCAGCCATCCGGGCCGGTCCAGACACCTGCACCGCTGCCGGCAAATCTGCAGGGTTTTGGCGGCGCGCTGGTTGGGCTTAGCCGTGATCTGATCGATGCATTCAATCAAGGGCGCATCGAATTC
>JANMZU010000091.1:0-2008 GCA_031383585.1 Betaproteobacteria bacterium | reverse complement strand
TGCTGCACTACCGCGCATGGGAGCTGCTGGGTGGCGGACTTGTGTTCCTGTTTGCCGGCAACGCCGTGATCGCCGCCCCGACGCGACGCGCAGCGCAGCTCCTTGGCCTGGGACTGATCGCGGCATGCGTGATCGGGCTCGACAGCCAGACGGCATGGCCCGGCTGGCATGCGCTGATTCCCGTGGCAGGCGCGATGCTGGTGATTGCTGCAGCGCACAGTTCGGCCTGGTCCCGCCATCGGGTGATTGGCTGGCTGGGGCTCAGGTCCTATTCCCTCTACCTCTGGCACTGGCCGATCGTCGTCGCACTGGCCTACGCCGACCTCCACCTGGAAACCTGGGCCGTCATGTCGGGCATGCTCCTGACGGCTGCCATCGCTGAGCTCTCGTATCGGTTCGTCGAGACCCCGGCACGGGTACGGCTGGGCCGAGTAGGCGCCTGGTTCAACGTCGCCGCGTTCGGCGTTACCGTGGGTGCGCTTTGCCTGGTGGGCGTTGCCGTCTGGGGCCTCAAAGGCGTTTCGGGCCGATTCACGCCGGCCACTGAACTTGCAGCCGCCGAGGCCAACAACATCAACCCCTTGCGTGAGGCCTGTTATCAGCGCCAAGGCGTCGCCTCGCCCTCGTGCATCTACGGCGGCAAGGAATGGAAAGTCATTGGCCTGGGCGACAGCCATCTCTCGGCCTTGATCACAGGCGTGGCGGCAGGGCACCCGAACGGAGCTGGTGGTGTCGTTCAATGGTCTTACCGAGGCTGCCTCTTCGTCCCGGGCCTGAAGTCGGTGCGTCCGGCCACTGACGAAGCCTATAGGTGCGCCGAATTCATCGAATGGGCGCTGTCTCAACTCGAGACCCTACCCGGCTCCATACCCGTTGTGGTGATTGGCCGCTATGCTCATGCGGCCATGGGTCCGAATGAACTGAGGACGGCGACGAACGTTCCGGAGGTGTACTTTTCCAAAGTCCACGCCACAAGCAATGTGGAATTCCTAGCCGAGTTCTCCGAGGCGATCACCAAAACGGCCTGCACATTGGCAAAGAACCGAACCGTGTTTCTGGTACGCCCGATTCCTGAGATGGGATTTGACGTGCCCAAGACGCTATCGCGCCGAATGGTCTGGGGCAAGACTGAGGATCTCTCGATCTCGCTTCAAGACTATCAAGCGCGCAACGCTTGGGTCTGGGCTGCGCAAGACGCCGCGCGCGACCGGTGCGGGGCAAGGATTCTCGACCCGCTACCCTATCTGTGCCGCGATGGACGCTGCTACGGCAGCAAGGATGGCCGCCCACTTTATGTTGACGACGACCACCTGAGTGAATTCGGCAACAAGCAGTTAGCGCCAATGTTTTCCGAAGTCTTCAGAGGCTTGCCATGACGCCAGTGTTCAGATCCGATCTTCTCAACAGCCACCACGCCCGGCCTCTTGTCCAAAGTGCCAAACCCCATGAGTAATTTCACCGCGCTCAAGACTTGGACCAAGCAGTTGATAAGGGCAAGGCTTCTGCCTTGGCTTCTGGAAAGCGACTTGCTGTTGACCCGAACCGTTGCACGCCAATCGATGCTCGGCTTTCTCAACGCTGTAAGCCCGGTGGCCACGAATCACAAGTTGATTCGCATCGGCGGTGACGGCGACGGCGGCTACCTGGTGCCCGACGACTTGATCGGTATCAAGGTCTGCTTTTCGCCTGGCGTGTCGGAAGTAGCCGACTTCGAACTGGCCCTGGCCGCGCTGGGTATCCAGTGCTTTCTGGCCGACTATTCAGTTGATGTTCCACCCAAACAGCATCCGCTATTCACCTTCGACAAGAAATTCCTTGGCGCCACAGACGACGACGTTTTCATTCGCCTTGAGACCTGGCTTAGCCGCGCACCAGACAACGACAACGACATGATCCTGCAGATGGACATCGAAGGTGCAGAGTACGGCGTCATCCTCAACGCATCGGATGCGATGCTGGCTCGGTTCAGGATCCTGGTCGTCGAATTCCATGAACGCTGTCCGAATCG
>JANMZU010000062.1:0-1539 GCA_031383585.1 Betaproteobacteria bacterium | reverse complement strand
CTGACCGCGATCGTTGCGGTGCTGATTTTTATTTCTGGCATTGCGCTGACAGCCGCAGGCTCGATGAGCGCTTTGGTGGATAACTGGAATGCCAGCGTTACGGGAACACTGACGGTGCAAATTATGGGCAGCCCAGCAGTCGCCGCCAGCAAATCAGCCGCCGTGATTGATGCGTTACGCCAAATGCCGGAAGTGAAACGCGCCGACATCATTACGCGCGACCGCATTCAGGAATTACTCAAGCCCTGGCTGAATGATGACAAACTGATTGCCGACTTGCCCCTGCCGACGCTGCTCGATGTCGAACTCAGCGCGCCATCGGCTCTGAACGCGAGCAAAGTGACAGCCGCCATCAAGACAGTCGCCGCTGATGCAGCCATCGACGACCATCGCGTGTGGCTCACGCGCATTGCCGATTTTGCCTTAAGTCTTAGTTATGTCGCGCTGACTTTAATGGCGATGGCGTTGGGCGCACTTGTTCTCACCGTGGTTTTTGCGACGCGCGCGAGTTTGACCGAATATGTGCATGTGATTGAGGTCTTGCACTTGGTCGGCGCCCGCGATGCCCACATCGCATCGCAGTTTTCGTGGCGGGCCTGGCGTCAAACTTTATGGGGCGGATTGATTGGGCTCATCGCCTTCGCACCTGCTCTGGCGGGTGTAGGGTGGCTCGCACGGCGCATTGATGCTGGTGTGCTGCCGCCCGTCACGATACCGCTGCCCTATTGGATCGGGCTGTGCCTGTTGCCCCCTGCAGCCGCGCTGATTGCCTATGTTGCCGCCATGATGACAGTGCGGCGATCCTTATCAGGTATGGTCTGAGGGTTTCTTTTTCTGCCGCGCCAATTCGTGTAATCTAGGTTGAATGAATCGATTCATAAAATTGACGCTGGCCGGCAGCATCCTCGCAGCAATGTTATGGTGCTTGGGATGGATTGTGTTCGCCTCGGCGATTCCTGCCGCCGTGGCCGATACCACCACCAAGACGGACGCCATTGTGGTGCTGACAGGTGGGCGCGGGCGGATTGAAACCGGCGTTGAATTGCTGCGGCAGGGCTTGGCAGCGAAATTGTTCGTCTCGGGCGCAGGCGGGCGGACGCAACTGCCTGATTTGTTACCCGAGAGCGTGCCTGAAACAACCGAGATTGCAGCCGCCATAACGTTGGGACGCGAGGCTGACGATACGCCAGGCAACGCGCTGGAAACTGCCGCTTGGGCACAGCGCGAAAGCATTTCGTCGATACGATTGGTGACCGCAGCCTATCACATGCCGCGCAGTCTGCTTGAACTGCAAACGGCGATGCCGCAGATGCGAATTATCACGCACCCGGTTTTCCCCAGCAACGTGAAGGCTGATTGGTGGCGCTGGCCCGGCACCGCCAGCCTGATCGCACGCGAGTACACCAAATTTCTGCTGACCTGGATTCGCATCCAGGTCCAAGACGTGACACCAACGACGGCCAAACCATGATTATGCTGCGCTCATGGATTTTCACGATTCTATTCCTGGCGTGGTCGTTGTTTGCCTCTGTCATCCAG
>JANMZU010000001.1:0-3632 GCA_031383585.1 Betaproteobacteria bacterium | reverse complement strand
CCTTCAGCAGGGCGCCAAGACAAGTCTGGGGTTTGTGGATCTCTTACGGTTAACGGTCTAGCTCTTGAGGAGCGCTGTGAAGCTCTTGCGAAACTTGCTTACCTTTGGCGACACCACCGCCATGCAATAACCCTGATGGGGATTACGTTTGAAAAACTCCTGGTGATATTCCTCGGCCGGATAGAACGTTTCAGCACCAACGACCTGAGTGACGATGGGAGCGCTCCAGATCTTTTCACCCGTCAGGTACGCAATGCTTTCGCTTGCAATCGCAGCCTGCTCGGGCGAGTGGGTAAAAATCGCCGACCGATATTGCGTGCCGCTATCATTGCCCTGCCGATTGAGCGTGGTGGGATCATGAATGGCAAAGAACACCATCAATACCTGCTTGTACGAAACGATTGCGGGGTCAAATGCCACCTGCACAACTTCCGCGTGACCGGTGGTGCCGCTGCACACCGCTTCATAGGTGGGGTTCGCGCCCGGTCCGCCCATGTAGCCGGAGACCACATCCTCAACGCCATTGAGGTCGTCGAACACCGCCTCCAGACACCAGAAACAACCGCCAGCCAGGGTGGCGACTTCAATATTTTTCATGTCACTGCCTTCTCTATTTCAAGTAATTTCTGTCTTAGTCGAGCGTTACATCAAACCCTTGCAATGCGCGCGCGATGTCCAGCAAATGAAAGGGCCCATCCTCATTTGAGGATGGGCCCACTTTGTTTCAACTGCGTTCGCCCTGTTTACTTGGCAAAATTTGCCGCGACAAAATCCCAATTAACGATCGCCCAGAAGCCCTTGAGATAGTTTGGCCGGCTGTTGCGATAGTCGATGTAATAGGCGTGCTCCCAGACATCGCAGGTCAACAGTGGCGTCATCCCCTGTGTGACTGGTGTAGCGGCATTGCTGGTGCTTTCCAGCGACAGCGAGCCATCAGCCTTTTTGCAAAGCCATGCCCAGCCTGAGCCAAATGTACCAGCCGCCTTGGCATCAAATTGCTTCTGGAACTCTTCGAACGATCCGAATTGCTTGTCGATGGCAGCCGCCAGCGCACCAGAAGGTTTTCCGCCACCGCCAGCACTCACCGGCTTGAAACCCAGAAAATAAAAGTCGTGATTCCAGATTTGTGCGGCATTGTTGAAAATTGGTCCGGCAGGAGCTTTCTTGACAACTTCTTCAAGCGTCAAATTTTCGAACTCAGTGCCTTTGGCAAGATTGTTGAGATTGGTCACATAGGTCGCGTGATGCTTGCCGTAGTGAAAATCGATGGTCTCGGCAGAAACATGTGGCGCGAGCGCGTCTTTGGCGTAAGGCAGTGTTACTTGGGCAAAAACAGTCATGGCAACTCCGTATTGATGAAATGAAAAGAACTAGTCAGCTGCAAGAATTTGGGTCGAATTGGGCAGGTGCAAGTCTACAGCAGCCCATTTTCGCGTCTTTCAAGGTGCAGTGTAATGGTCTTTTCGCCTACCGGCCAGTAAGACAAAAACGGACACATGCCGTGTCCATTTTTGCCACACTTCGCGACCGTCCCGCCCACCTCAGCTTTGGGTGGCGAAACACTTCAAAAAAGCGATACGAACATCAGGATTCAACTAGCCAGCGGCAATTACAGCACAGGCGATACGCGGACCGGCATTACCCGTGGGCTGAGTTTTGTAATCATCAGGGTCGCGATGCACGATCATGCCGCGGCCGACTACACTCGTCGCACCCGGCGAAACGGTAATGATATCGACAAGCACTGAAAATTTCGCATTACCGGCCGCATCAGATTTTAGCGAAGGCAGATCGCCAGCGTGATGCTCGGCGCCGCCATGCGCGCCATGCGCCTTGCCAAGTGGATTAAAGTGCCCACCGGTGCTCATGCCGTCACCAGAACTGCAATCACCCTTTTCGTGCACATGAAATCCGTGCTCGGCATTTGGCTTCAATCCGCTGACATTAGCGTCAACGCGGACTTTGTCACCAACCTGCGTGAAGGTGACTGTTCCAGAAGTGCTGTTGCCTTTGGTGGCCTCAAGCTTTGCAACTGCAGCCGGGCCCGATGCACCCATAGTGGCGCAGCCGGCAAGTACGAGAGGAGCTAATAAACTAACAATTGCTTTATTCACAATGATCGCCTTGGATTAAGAACTGCTGTTTCTATCTGGATTAGGTTTTTTTCGGAGGAGATGCAGGCGCTTTGACGTCCTTGGCCGGGGCAACAGCTTTCGCCCCTGGCAGAGCCGGCGCAGGCGCGGAACCCGGCGCGGCGGCAACAACGATTGGCGTTGGTTTTGGAATCGGCTTTCCAGCCTTTTTCATGTTCGCCTGAAAATTCTTCACGGCGCGGTCTTCGGCGTCGGCCTGAAGCGCTTTGGCTTTTTCCGCAGTCGCCTTATCTTTTTCTGCCTTTGCAGCCGCAGCGACCGGGTCCAGAGGTGGAGTTGGCTTTGGCGGGGGCAGTTTGGCAGATGCTGCCCCGCTTAAACACGCTATAGCCAGATATGCGAACAAATGTTTGACGTTCATGTTCTCAGCTCCTCAATCGCCAGCGGCGGGCTGAACCGTCGCAGCCAATTTCTGATCGCGCTTTCCGGACTTCACTTCATCGTACCAGAGCTCATGGTGTTCCTTAGCCCATGTCTCATCAACATATCCTTCGCGCATTCCTTTATAAGCGCCTTCTGTGCCGATGGTCCCGAGATAAATGTGCGCTAGCGCCATACACGCAAACACGATGCTACCAATCGCATGAACCAGATTGGCTTGTGACATCAACTCGCGGGCAGTATCCCAATTAGGAAACAGCATGATGACGCCGGACACACTTACCAGCGTGCCGAGCAATACCACACCCAACCAGAACCAAACTTTTTCACCGCCATTGAAGCGCCCGGAAGGTATTTCCTTGTCGGATAACATCCCACCAAATTTCGACAGCCAGACGAAATCCGCACCGGACATGAAGTTATCTTTCACATAAATAAAAAATGCCACGACCAGCGAAAACATGAACAAGGGGCCGACGAAATTGTGGATATGCAGGCCAGTCGATACTACCCAGGAAAATCCTGATGGCCCCACAATCGGCAGCAACACATACTTGCCGAACAAGGTGATGAGGCCGGTTAGCGCAAGAATCACGAATGAAATTGCCATCGTCCAATGCGATATGCGTTCGGCATCATTGAAACGCTGCATCAGGCGCCCGGTAAGCTTGCCGTGCAGTTTGATGGAACCCTTCAGTGCATAGAAAAGCAAGAGAATCGTCGGGACGATCAGCAAGACAATGCCGCCGTAAAACGTGACCGGGCCGTTGCGAAGAACACGCCATTCCCGTCCAGCATCTTCAATCAGCACATTGGCTTCCCGACCGGGGACAGACGCGTACTGCGCCTTCTGCTCCACATCCGCCCATTTCGGCGGGACATTCCAGCCGGGTTTCGCCGTGCTACCAGCGGGCAATGCGGGGGCTGCCTTTGGCGTAACGTCAGCCGCTGGTGCAGCTGGCGCAGCGGTTGCCGCAGGTGCCGCTGACGCAGCGACCGGCGCAGTGCCTGCCGCCTGCTGGGCAGTAGCAATACCGAAAGGCATTGCGAGCAACAACAGTGTCGCGCCCAAGGTGCGTGTGCAACGAATCAGTCCGA
>JANMZU010000951.1:0-2174 GCA_031383585.1 Betaproteobacteria bacterium | reverse complement strand
GCCCGATTCGTATAGCGCTTCCACGCTGCCGTAGAACAGAGCACGGTGCTGCGGAAACGTGACCATGGCAGCACGATAAATCTGCAGCGATTCCGGCCACTTTTGCTGGCCGGCTTTAATTTCAGCCGCTAGATTTTCGATCCATGGGTGCAGCGGATTGTTGCCCCCGCGAATCGAGTTGAGCTCCCTCTCCGCATTTGAAAAGTCACGCGTACGTGTCATTGCCAGCGCCAATCCATAGACGTCCGCGCGATTTCGAAGCACGGTGCGCTGAGAAATGGCCTCGCGGAAAAACCTGATGGAGTCGCCACCACCAATATTGATGACGCGAAGCTTTGCCTGTGCGAAACGGTAATCCGGACTATCGGGCACCGAACGTTTGCTCTCCGCGCCCATCTGGTCCACCCGATTCTGCATGTCGGCGATGCGTTCGGTGGTGAGTGGATGGGAGCGCAGATATCCGGGCGCTTTGCCGTCATTGTGGCGGTTTGCTAGCAGCAGACGCTCAAAAAAGCCGACCATTCCCTTGGGGTCGAAGCCGGCCCCAACCATCGCCTGTATGCCCAGCCGGTCGGATTCGCTTTCGAAATCGCGACTGTAGTCGAGCTGATTCTGGTAGGACAATGCTGTGGACGCGGCGATCGCAGCTTCCGTTGCCTGGCCCGACGAGCTGGAGCCTGAGCGGGCCGCAAGAACCGCCGCCGCCAAGCCAAGCAATTGCAAAGGCAGGCCCTTGCGCGCTACATCCGCGCCCCGCGATTGATGGCGCTGCAAGATGTGCGCTAGCTCGTGGCCCAAAACGCCCGCAAGCTCTGATTCATTACTGGTGTTCAATAGCAGGCCAGAGTGGATACCAATGAAACCACCGAGCAAAGCAAAGGCGTTGATCGATTCGTCATTGAGTACAAAGAACTCAAAATCACGGCGGTTGTCATTGGTCGCACTGCGCGTGGCGCCCACCAGCCGCGAACCTATCGAGTTGATGTAGTCCTGAATCTCGGCGTCCTCGACGAAGGTGCGATCAGCGCGCACTTCCAGCATAATGCGCTTTCCGATAGCGCGCTCCTGAGGCGCTGACAATACTGCGTCCGATGCGTCACCTAGTTCAGGCAGGCTTTGCGCCACTAGGGCGCCTGGCATCGCTGTGTAGGCGCCCAACGTAAGTGCAGCGATGATTTTTTTCAGGCGAAACGGGGTTGGCATGTGGTGAAATCTCGTTGATTTGGGCAATATCGCCACGCGCCTGAAAGTGTCCAGTTGCGTTGCTTTCGCATCCTCTACTCCACCAGAATACAGTTGGAGTCCAAAGGAGTCCAAAACCGGATGTGCGAAGTGTTTAGGCCCTGTGCGATAGCTTCAGTTCCCGGATAGAACCAGTTTCCACGAAATCGACCGATAATTGTACCAATGGAAAGCGGGATAATCTCAATATGAGCAAATTGAACCATTTCGACGATAGCGGGCAGGCCCACATGGTCGACGTAGGCGCCAAAGCCGAGACCCATCGAGTTGCCATTGCCGCCGGACGAATCACAATGCTGGCGGCGACATTCGAGTTGATCGCGACCGGTACCGCCAAGAAAGGCGATGTGCTGGGCATCGCGCGCGTCGCCGCGATTCAAGGCGCCAAGCGCACGCCGGATTTGATTCCGCTTGCGCACCCGTTGATCATCAATAAAGTGAAAGTTGAATTTGTCTCCGATGGCGTCGCTTGCAGTATCGAATGCCGCGCGACCGTCGAGACCTTCGGCCGCACCGGCGTCGAAATGGAAGCGCTGATGGCAGTCAACGCGGGCTTGTTGACCATTTACGACATGGTCAAGGCGGTAGACCGGGGTATGGTTATCACGGGCATCCGGCTACTGGAAAAACGCGGCGGCAAGTCAGCGGATTTTGTAGCTGGCGATAATTGAGCGTCCGCACGCCATTCGTACTCAACCGCCCCAAAGCGTTTTGGCCACGCCGAGCGCCCCGCAGACAACAATAACCGCAATCACATTGGCCTTGTAACGCATCAAGACGAGGGCTGCGGCGAATGTCACAATCATCGCGAACCACTCGAATTTTCCGCTGAATGGCGCGTCAACTGTCGCCAGCGGCCACCAAATCTTCCAGGCGAAAAATAGCGCCAGATTGATGATGACGCCGACGACGGCGGCGGTGATCGCGGTAAG
>JANMZU010000949.1:0-1503 GCA_031383585.1 Betaproteobacteria bacterium | reverse complement strand
GCGTCGTTTTGTGCAAGGGTGCCGTTATGTTGCCGCTCTGCGGCGAGGGGTGCCTAACGTCTCCGTTTTCTGATTGGCGGGACCGCCAAGGGCTTTGCCCTCTCGTTTCCCAAAGCAGATTGCGCCCGTGTGGCGGTCGCGTTGCGCCCGCTGGCCCGCGCCAGGGCGACGATTCGGCTTTCCCTCCCCCTCCCATCCTCGCCGGAAGGCAGAGCCGCAGGTCGCAGAGCGATGCGGCTTTCAGCCCAAGAGGAGGCAGGAAAATGTGTGATTTGCAGTTGATGTATCGGGAGTGCGGGGCCGAGACTCGCGACGATTATCTGCGCAGCATTGCCAATGAGAACGGCTTGCCGATTGCCTGTGTCCGCAAGATTGCCGACCGGCTTGGTGAGCGCGAGGATTTTGGGTTGCTTGTTCGCATCTGTGAAGAGCGGTGGCCGGTGCGTGTGTAATTACTGCCAACCGTGCCGGTCGCGTCAGTCGTTATCGTCCTTGCTATCGGCCCTTGCCCACGCGTCCAAAAATTCTGCGATCACCTTGCGATCAGCCTCCGACGTTTGCGGATCGCTGCTCACTTCGGTGGCGCGGGCTCGTAGTGTATTCAGATCGAACAGATTGCCTAGAGAATCGGGATGCACCCTTGCGGACCGCTTGGCGACGCGATCCCCGCCGCCGTTCCAACCCATGCCCTGACTCCATGAGTGAGTAGTGAAAGCTGCGGCGAACTTTGCAACGCTGCCATCATCGACCAACTGCGCGCTGGTCCATTTCACCAGCTCGGAGGAGTCATCGTCGTTGTAGTGACGCCACGAATAGAGCAGGCGAGCAAGCGATGGGCTTGTCAACAAACATCCATCATCTGCGGCTTCCCTAATTCGGGCCTTTACATCAATACCGAGAATCTCAACATCGGCCTCAGTGAGCAAACAATTGCCCTCAGGCTCTGGCTGTTTGCCCTCACGCGGATTGAAGTCCTCGAACGCTGACCAGTAGAGATCGTTAGCCCAGCTTAACGCCGCAGATTTTGCAGCCCGCATCAGGATCGTCGAGCGCTCTTCAAGCGAGGTTCGTTCGAGCAGCAGCCGCCTTAGAAGCCAGTGAATGCGAAGACTGTTGTTGCCAATCGAAAATCCTTTTGCGGTATCGGCTTCAACGTCCAGCTCGTCGGCCATCGCGAAGATTGTCGTAAGCACGGTTTCCGCGTCGTTCAGCGCGATCCTTCCAGCTTGCTGGTTCAGCACGTCCAGAATCAACGACGCCTTTGTCATTCCGTTTCTTCGGATTGTTTGCAGCCCGTCCCTAAGCCGTGCCCGCAGGTCATCGGGGTTTGAAAGGTTGTCAACGATGCCGTCTATTTCCGATTGGCTGAAAATGTCAGTACCAAGTGTGAAACTGAAATAGGTTCCGAAGTGGGCCAGTGAACAGATACGGCGATCAACATTCCACGAATGCTCGATTTCGCCGCCATTATAGCTGTTTTGCCAAACCTCGCTTAAGCGAGGA
>JANMZU010000947.1:0-3562 GCA_031383585.1 Betaproteobacteria bacterium | reverse complement strand
GCCTCGCTTCACCGTCGCAATGATGCACAACTCAAGTTCTCTGGGGGCAGTTGAAGTCAACAGCCACAGCGTCTTTTGTGCGTCGAAATCACGGCGCCTGTAATCAAGGACGGCGCGGGCTTTGGCGTATTTTTCAATGCTGTAGCTGCTGCTTCCGTGTCTGCCACTGCGGCCAACGCGAGGATTTCTTTCGCGCCTGCAGGCATGGCCAAGCGCGCGACCACGCCGTGGGAATCGTTTCATTCCGCCAGAACTAAACCAGCTTTCTGCGCATCGACGGCACTGTCACTTTCCTCCGGGTTGCTTTCACCCAACCTGCAACTCAGGCAGACGACACCGCAAACCGTCGCCAAGGTACTGCAAAAGTAATGGGGTACAGATAGATTACGGCCATGATCATCACGGCCTTCTACATTCGAAATCTGATCCTGACCGTTGCCCTTGCCGCAATATCGCCGCTAGTCCACGCTGAACCAACCACAGCAACTAAACCAGCGACACCGACCACGCTAGATACCCTCGACGTGGCCATCCAGCGGGCGTTCACGGCCGATGGCGTGCCCGGTGCCAGTATCGTGGTCATTGAAAAGGGGCGAGTCGTCTTTAGTCGAAGTTATGGCGTGGCGGATGTTGCCACCGACCGGCCCGTCATTGCCAACACCATCTTCCGCGCCGGCTCGATCAGCAAGACCCTCACAGCGCTGGGCATCATGCGTCTTGTCGAGCAGGGCCGCCTCGCGCTCGACAGCTCTGTCCATCAACTCTTGCCGGAATGGAACGTACAGAATGCCTGGTTGGATCGCCATCCAATCCGACTTGCGCACCTGCTTGAGCACACGGCGGGTTTAGACGATATTCGCTTTCGTCACTATCTGGTTGAAGGCCGCGATATCACGCTCAAACAAGCTGTACCGTTGTTTGGCCCCTACACGTCGCGTTGGCCGCCAGGGCATGGCACGTCCTATAGCAACGCCGGGCCAATCATCGCGGGGCGTGTGATCGAAACGGCTAGCGGGCAAGACTTCGAACAATTCATGGCCACGACAATCACTGGACCAATGGGCATGCCCACCGCTCGCTGGGGTCGAGATCCAACACAGGCTGATCGGCTTGCCACCAGCTACCAGCAAGACGGCCGCACGCCGGAGCCATTCGCGGAAACCCCGGGGCGACCAAGCGGATCATTGAGTGCAACCGCGGCCGATCTTGCTCGCTTGCCGCTGTTGCTGATCGGTCGTGGTGAGATCGACGACCAACGTCTGCTTGGCAGCATCGCCATCAGGCGATTGGAAACTGCTGCCACCTCAGTCGCAGCACGCGTTGGCGTGCCTATTGGATGGGGATTAGGTCTGCGCGCAGAGCCCAATGGGCGCGTCTTGTTCTACGGTCATGACGGCAGCATCGACGGCTTTGTCGCTCGATTCGCCTACGCGCCGGCGCTCGGCGCGGGCTACGTGGCGATGGCCAACAAAGCCTCTGATGCCGCCCTCGACGCGGCGGCACACATCCGCCGCTATTTGGAGCGCGAACTCCCTCCAGCAGCGGTCGTTGCCAGCGCCGTTTCTGCCACACAGCGCGCAGCGTGGGCGGGCCAATACCAAACCACAACGCCGAGACAGGAGTTGTTGCGAGCCGTGATCGGCCTCACGCAGTGGGAAGGCGCGGTCTTCGAAGGTGATGTGCTACGGTTTGAACGTGCACGCTGGCACCACCAAGGCAATGGCCTGTTTCAACGGGTCGATGCGGTCGCGCCCGGCCTGCTGTTTGTCGAATCACCAAACGGCATGACCGCTCACACGGCCGATGGCACCAAACGTCGCGTCCCGCGCTGGGAGATGATCGCGAAGACATCAACCATCGCCGCAGTTGCCGTCTCGCTTGTCATCAGCGTTCTACTATTGCCGTTTCAGTTACGCGATATGGCGAGGGGGCGACTGGCGATACACGGCGGCGCAGTGCTTCGATTCGCGCCACTCGTAGCGCTCGGCTGCGCGGTGCTCGTGCCATTTGGCGTGCTTGCATTGCTGGGAACCGGTGACCTCACGGTGATCGGGCGGCCAAGCTTCTGGGGCAACGTGGTTTGGCTCTTGTCGCTTGCAGCACCGCTGATCGTGCTAATCGTCGGCATCGTTCTTTGGCAACGCCGCCTTAGCGCACGAGCCGCTAGTCGGGGCGTGCGCTGGCACGCGCTTTTTCAAATGGTGCTGGCGACCAGCGTGCTCGTCTGGCTTTATGCCCACAGCTGGATCGGCATTCGTATTTGGGATGCATGATCACGATGCGCGGCGCAAACGGCGATGTCCGAACATTGTTTGCGCTGCAGAATTAAGTGCCCTTTAGCCTGCGCAGGGTTGGTCGTTGACGCGTGCGGTGAATTGACCGTGTTACAGATAGCGTAAGGAATACTGCCAAAGTTTTCGGGATCAGGATAACTATCGTTTCGTGACCGAAGAAATACCCACTCTGACCCCAAGCCACTACAGACACCGAGTCGATGCGTGAAGGCAGAGATCGAGCACTGGCGGGGCGTTTGAAGGGTTTTCCGTCTGGCGAGCGCGTCGGATGGCGTTCTATACAACTTCCCTCTCTCCTCGCGGGAAAGGGGCCGAGGGAGAAGGGGTACTTGCAAGGCTGGGATTGCATATATTTAGCAAACGCACCAATGAAGTTCATAAACGCATCAATGGTGAGTTCGGCCTGCGTAAGTGGGCAATTCCGGCCTGCGGCACCTGTCAATCCGGCGGCCAAATCTTGACGCAAATTCCCGCGCGCCGTATAGTGCTCACATTGTTATTACATAGATTCCATTGCAATGAAAACCAACCTGCGCAAAATCGGCAATTCCCGCGGCGTATTGATTCCCGCACCGTTGCTTGCTGCTTGCGAGATAACGCATGAGGTCGAACTCACTATCGAGGAGGGCAGGCTCATTGTGGCGCCAGTGAAACCGGCACGCGAAGGCTGGTTCGATGATTACGATCCGGCCAATGACGGAGCCATATGGCCAGAATCCAACAATCTCAGTGCGGTCACGGAATGGGAATGGTAAAGCGCGGCGAAGTCTACTGGGTCAATCTCGATCCCACCGTCGGCAGCGAAATCAAAAAGACACTCCCTGCGCTTGTTGTCTCACCCGATGATATGAACTTGAAACTTCCACGCGTCATCGTCGCACCACTGACGAGCGCCGGTCAGGCGTTGGGCTGCCGACCAGAAGTGCGGTTCAAGGGAAAACGTGCTCGCATACTCCTTGACCAATTACGATGCGTAGACAAGGTTCGGTTGGTCGGTAAGCTGGGGCAGATTGATGCGGTGATTTGGCATCCAGTGTTGATGCAGATGTTGGGCTGAGCAGATCGGTTTCATCCGAAAAAATGCGAGCCTGGCACAAATATTCAGGAATCTTCGACTCCACCTATTACGCATGACCCCAAAAGAAGCCCACGCTCGAATCAAAATCAACAAGCTGTTGGAAGCCGCTGGCTGGCGCTTCTTCGCCGATGGCGGCTCCCCGGCCAACATTCAGCTTGAACCCAGCGTCACCATCAAGACGCAGGATCTG
>JANMZU010000913.1:0-5067 GCA_031383585.1 Betaproteobacteria bacterium | reverse complement strand
TAAAAAAGTGCATCGTTAAAGTCGATGCCGACGACAATTGCCTGAGTGCGGCCTGGCAACTTGGGCGGCATTGACCGTTCGGTATACCCTGAATTCATGTGCGGGACGCTAGTTGACGGGCGCACGCGGAGCGGCCCAATGCAATCAATATTGGGACGGGTATCGAAAAATCAAACTGCTGCGTGCCCCGTCGCTGACACGAAAATCCTGTCTGCGACAGCAATCAGCCTTCGCCCGGCGCCTCGAACGGAACAGTCACCGCCCGCGCAGGCACTACCGTGGAAATTGCGTGTTTGTACACCATCTGCGTGACGGTGTTTTTCAGCAAGACCACGTACTGGTCGAAGGATTCGATCTGGCCCTGCAGCTTGATACCGTTGACGAGATAAATTGAAACTGGGACATGTTCCTTACGCAGTATGTTAAGGAACGGGTCTTGTAAAAGTTGCCCTTTTGCACTCATGTTCTTGTTCTCCGATTTCTAGACTGCTGTTTGCAGGCAGACGGCCCAATCCGAGCCCATCTTTCACCGGCTGTTCCAAATGGCTACGCTAACGCGCAAACACCCGAAACCACCTAATTTTGCCTGACCGAAATAAAACTCTAACCCAATCACGAAAAGTCTGCACAGATTGTCTCTGCCTGTTGATTAACAGACAGCAAATTCCGCGCCGGGTTCCCCTGCCGAACGAAAACAACCGGCAAAATGAAATCAGCTACGCGGGCTTTGTCGACAATTGCTGGTGTCTAGCTGTACATTTTCTTGGAGCGAATTCTGCCTCGACGGCGCTGGCGCTCCTGGCTCGCAGTGATTTCCTGCGGTTTCTTGTTGGCATATGGATTAGTCGCCTGCTTCAGATCGACGCGCAACGGCGTGCCTTTCAGCTTGAAGGCGTCACGGAATGCGTTCTCCAGATAACGCTTGTAGCTGTCGGCTAGATTTGCGAGCCCGGTGCCATGCACCACAACGACCGGCGGATTGTGTCCACCTTGGTGCGCGTAACGTAGTTTTGGCCGGTTCAAGCCATTCATCGGCGGCTGATGCGCCGCCACTGCCGCAATGAGCGCACGGGTGAGTTTTGGCGTCGACAGCTTGGCCATTGCGGCGGCAAAAGCCTCATCAATGGACGCGAACAGCGGCATCACACCCATGCCGTCCTTGGCGGAAATCGTATGGAAATTTGCAAAGCTGAGGAAGTGTAGCTTCCGGTCGTATTCCATCTTGGTGCGATCGCGTGTGTAGCTATCGAGGTTGTCCCATTTGTTGATGCCAACCACTAGCGCGCGACCCGATTCAAGTATGAATCCGGCGATGTGTGCGTCCTGCTCGGAAATTTCTTGCCGAGCGTCCATCAACAACAGCACGACGTTCGCATCTTCAATCGCCTGCAATGTCTTGACGACCGAAAACTTCTCAACCGCTTCAAACACCTTGCCACGCTTGCGGATGCCGGCGGTGTCGATGATCGTGTATTGCTTGCCATTGCGAAGCAGGGGAATGTAGATCGAATCCCGCGTCGTGCCGGGCTGATCAAACGCAATGACACGGTCCTCGCCGAGCAGTCGGTTCACCAGTGTGGATTTGCCAACGTTTGGTCTGCCAACGATGGCAATCTTTGGGTGGTCCGGCTCCGGCTCGTCCTTGGCATCCGGAAAAGGTGCGAGGACATCTTCTATCAACTGTCGAACACCCTCGCCGTGTGCGGCTGAAATGGCGATGGGGTCTCCGAGTCCGAGCTCATGGAATTCGGCAACGACGACATCCTCATTCATGCCTTCAGTCTTGTTCACCGCAACCGTGACCGAGACACCTCGCGAAATGGCGTCTTTGCGCAGACGCTCACCGATGATCTTGTCTTGTGGCGTTAGCCCCTGCCGACCATCAACGACAAAGATAATGGCGTCTGCCTCGGCGATGGCCTGTAAGGTCTGCTTGGCCATTTCGTGCATGATCCCGTCGGTGACTTTGGGCTCAAATCCGCCGGTGTCAACAACCAGATACGGGCGACCGGCACCACGACCGTGGCCGTAATGGCGATCTCGCGTCAGTCCAGGCATGTCTGCAACAATGGCGTCACGCGTCTTGGTCAGACGGTTGAACAGCATTGATTTGCCGACGTTTGGTCGACCGACGATAACAATAGTGGGTTTCATATTTTTGTGTCCCCTAATCCGGGGCCGGGCGCTACTTTACATTGATGGCGTACACGCCACCCTTGTCGGTCTGGGCGATGGCACCATCACCGTTCTTCAGGAGGGAAACGACGCGACTGCCATCGGTGGATAAACGGCCGATCAAGTCACCGTTCTCAACCGACATCACATGAATGAGCCCATCTTTATCGCCAACTACCAGTTTACCGTTTACGAGTATTGGCGTGCCGGGGTCGCGGCGCAAGAGCTTTTCCAGCTTCCACAACGTGGCGCCATTGGTCTTGTCAAGTGCAAATACATTGCCATCCACATCCGTGACGTAAACGTTTTTCGCGTCCACTGCCACACCATCCGGGCTGGAAATTTCGCGCGACCACAGCACGTTGCCGCTCAAAGTCTCCACACAGCCTGTCCGCCCTTGATACACAGCTGCACAGACACGTGTGTCGTCGAGCACGGGAACCCCTGCAACATCGGCGACGCGCTCCAACTCGGTCGCACCGCGGGCCAGCGAGATCGTCGCCTCCCAGATTGGCTTGCCACCTTCCACTTCAATCGCGACAACCTTGCCCCCTGGATAGCCCGCGTAAATCGTGCCACGATTGGATAGGATTCCGGCATTGGTGCGCAGAGTTAACGCTGGTGTCGCACGCTGAAACACCCATTGGCGCTTACCGTCAATACGATTCAATGCGAAGATGCGGCCATCCGCCGTTCGGACAATAACCTTGTCTGCCACCACCGCCGGGGACGCCAGTACGTCGCCGGCCACATTGGCTTTCCACAGCGAACGTCCCGCTGAGTCAAAGGCAAGCACGTCGCCCTTGACGCTCGCCACGACCACCAGATTGTCACCAACGCCCACGCCACCGGCCAATCGAGCCTTGGTTTCTATGCGTGTGACGGTGCGGCCACCTTCTTCGGCCAGCGCGTACACGTCGCCGCCATTCGAGGCTGCGTAAACGAGTCGGTCGCCAAACCCAGGCACAAACATATAGCCGCCTGACTTCCCAACGTTCGCCGACCAACCCAAGGTTGCCGCGTTTGCCGCTGGCACGGCGGGCAATGGCGGCGGCTTTTTGTCGTTGCTGCCAAACATGGCGCAACCACTTACAGAGGCCGCCACCGCACAGGTGAGCAAAATTCGTAGCGTGCTCTTGGTAAACAAGCCCATATCCAAAGCACTCACATCCTTTAGCCCCTCCCCAAGACTCGCGCTGCGCACAGTCAGGTTAATCACTTTGCGGCCTCTTTCGACTCTTTCTTGTCTTTGCCGTCATCTTTCTTTTCTGCCGGCTTGGCTGTACTGCCACCGGCGCTGTCGAGCTTGGCCTGGGAAAGCGCCTTCATCGGGCTGCGGTCACTGGCCTTTTCCACTGCGACTTGATACGCCGCTCTCGCTTCGTCACGGCGCCCTTGCACACTGAGCACGTCGCCGCGCAAGTCTGATGCCATCGACGCAAATGCTTCGTCCTTCACCTGGTCAAGCACCTTTAGCGCTTCTTCGAACTGTTTTTCTTCCAGCAGCACGCTGGCCAGACGAATTCGCGCCACCCCCCTGTGCACTGCAGGCCCTTTGTCGACAACCCACTGCAGATGCTTCTTGGCCGTCGCAAACTCGCCGGTATCAAACGACGCCTTCGCAGCCATCAATTGCGCTTCGCTCGAATAGAAAGCGCTGGGAAATTTTTCCGCAATCGCGCTGGCTGCTTCCGAGAGTTTTTTGCTTTCCTTGGACGCAGCCGCCTCTTGCGCAGTTTGCTTTACGCTTTTGAAAAGCACCTCAGCCTGTTCACCTTGCGACTTTTGGTAGTAGCGCCAGCCCTGCACGGAGAGCACGCCGACGAGGAACGCGCCGATCCCCACGTAAACCCAAATACCCCACTTCGCCCACCAGTCTTTAAGTGCGTCGATGCGTTCTTGTTCTTCCAGATCGTAAGCTGCCATACCGAATACTCCTGCCTTTCTAACCGATTAAATCCGACTTCAACGCCGTGCCGCGTATGTGCGAGGCAACAGCATCCAACGGCAACGTTACCTGCTCGCCACCCTCACGCAAATTTTTGATGCTCACTGTCCCTGCAGCGACTTCATCCGGGCCGAGAATGATAGCAAAGCGCGCGCCACTGGCGTCAGCCTTTTTCATTTGCGACTTGAAACTGGCCGTCTTGCCATCCGGCGTTCCGTGCAAAACCACATCGAGATCGCGGTTCCGCAATTGCTCGGCAACGGTAAATGCAGATTGTGCCAGTCCGTCTGCGTAAACTACGTAGGCGTCAGACGTGTCCAGAGACTGGTTCGCCATTTCTGCCAGCAACATCATGACACGCTCAACGCCCATCCCGAAACCGCAGCCCGCCGTTGGCTTCCCACCCAGCTGTTCGAACAGGCCATCGTAGCGCCCGCCGCCGGCGATAGTAAGTTCCCAGTCGCGGCCCTTTGCGATGAACTCAAAGACGGTACGGTTGTAATAGTCGAAGCCGCGCACCAAACGAGGGTTGACGATGTACTGCAGGCCTGCCGCGTCGAGGCGCTGCGTTACGCCTTCGAAATGCACCCTTTCCTGCTCCCCAAGGTAGTCTTTAAGCTTCGGCGCACCATTGACCAGCGCCTGCATTTTCGGATTCTTGCTATCGAGTGTACGCAACGGATTGGTGTAAAGCCTGCGTTTGGCGTCCTCATCAAGTTCGTCTACGCGGGCTTCGAAGTATTTCACCAACGCTTCACGATGCGCCAATCGTGCCCCAGCATCGCCAATCGAATTGACATGCAGCGCGACCTCTTTGAAGCCGAGCTTTTGCCACAACCGCGACAACATCAGAATCTGTTCCGCATCGACATCCGGCCCGGCAAAGCCCATCGCTTCTACATCGAACTGGTGAAACTGGCGAAGGCGGCCCTTCTGCGGCCGCT
>JANMZU010000901.1:0-5740 GCA_031383585.1 Betaproteobacteria bacterium | reverse complement strand
GCCGGCAGCCTTCAGCGTGTGGAATTCGGAGATCTTTTCTTCCAGCGGACAACCTGCCAGGGGTACGCCAAAGGCGCTTTTCTTGAATGCTGCATTGCCGTCAGCACCGGGTTTCTCCTTCAGGCCAGTCGAACAGGAATCTTTACCCTGCGTGTGACACCAGATGCAGTAATTGGCCTCCGAGAGTGCCCCCTTCAGGTCAGTCCCCTCGTCGGTCAGTGCGAACCCCTTACGTCGGCGAATGTGTTCCGGTTTGATGACAAAACTCGTAATGCCGTCGGCCGCGAATTGCTGTTCATCCTTTTGCGCGTGTACTACAAGATGCTGTGGGTCGAGCTTGCCCGGCTTTTTGAAAAGTACGCCGCTGCGGTTGCGCGCCCGTCCCGCATCCGAATGAAGGGCCCAGGCAGCGTAGCGCAGTGCCGCATCAATCGACTTTGCGTGGGCGTCCTCGTCTTTCTGCCAGGATTCAACGTGCCGCGCGAACGCGAGCTCACTAAAACTCTCGCCAAATATTCCCGCCAATTCGATCTCGATTGCCATGCCACCGAATGTCACGGCTTCGTCCGCTTTATAGGCCGCGACCGCCCGGCGCTGCACGAACTGTCGCTTCATCGTGTATATCGGTGCAAGTTCCAAGTGGCTTTCCGTGAGCGCCTCAACCGCGGCGTCGATGTCGAAAAGTGTCGCGGTAAAACGATCCAGATGCGGCCCCAACTCGATGATCAACGCTGACTCATCCTTCTTCGAAACGCCGTCCGGGTTCGCACGGCTGGAATTGAGCCGTTGCGCCAATCCTTGGTCGGTGGCGCCTAACGCGCGTTGAAAGGCGGCGTCAACCTTGATCAAACCGTCGCGACTGTAGAGGTCGGCAAATGAAATGCCGTGGGCAAGATTCAAAGTCATCGGCTATTCTAAGTGTCGAGCGTTGTCGGTCAGCCCAAGGCCGGATGCAATTCGTTGTTTGTCTATTTCGATCAAAAGCCTGATTCGCGCTTTCGAGCGAAAGTGCCTACGCTATTTTGCCATGCTGCTGCGGCGCTAATGGGGGCAGTGGTAGCAAGGGCCAGCTTCTGGCCATTTCAGCATTAAACGCCGAAAAGTGCTTCTGCCCCGCCGGCAAATGCCGCCCTTCATAAATGGCCTCTACCGGGCATTCGATAATGCATTCCGCGCAGTCGATACAGCGCTCTGGGTCAATGACGACAAATTGGTCACCCTCATGAAAGCAATCGACCGGACAGACAACAACACAACGTCTAAGCACGCACTTGAAACAAGCTCCGGTAACGACATGGGTCATTGAAACTCCTGTTGGCTGGCACACGGCAAACGATTTCAATTGCGATCAACATCTTGTGGCGTACTGAGCCCGGTTGCATCAAAAGTATAGTGGAAAGCGCCCGTTTGCAAAAAAACGCAGTTTATGCTCACAAGCACGCAACATCACGTTGCCAAGCCCGCAGATGAGCTTCTGCCGGAAGCCGAGATCTCAATCATTCCATGACTCCAACAGCACTCTGCGCAGGTCTTGCTGCGTACGGCAAATCATCACACAGACCATTGTCACCAAAATCCAGAAAAAGTGGCCTCAATGTTATCTAGCGCACAGACGTGCATCTCGGAGGAGCGGATAAATGTGTTACGAGTCTGGACGGTCGCCATGTGCCTTTACTCGCTAGAGAAACATAGCCTATTCGCTAAATGCGCAACCCCAAAATAAGGATGCTCACCATGAAAAATACCCTAATACTACTAACGCCGTTCCTCGCGTTTGGGGCAGGATGTTCGACGATGCAGACGTCGACAATGATTGCAAGCGCAGATCTGCCCAATTGTTTCGTCGGCAATTACAGTGAACAGTACAAGCTGTTTACCGTCGTCAACCCGACCACCAAGGCGGTCAACCAACAATGCCTGCTTACGGTCCTGCCGCGAGGAAGCAATTCATCCGGACAGCAACTTGTCGCAGGCAACTATCTGCTCAGCGTTTCTAATGGCGGCGGCGGCGGTGCGGGCGGGACAATGCAGAGCGGTTCAAAGTTGCCGGGCGTTGACAATAGTGGCGGCGGCGGTGGCGGCGGTGCGGGTGCGGCAGAAATAAAAGCATCTGTCAACCTGACAGAAGGAACCTATCGGCTCACCATCGGCGTCGGCGGTCCCGGCGGCAAGGCGTGTTCCGGTCCGCCGGACTACTTCCCTGGCGGGCCAGGCTGGGGCGGGAGCCCAACCAACATCGTTCGTATTGCCACGGGTGAGGTTGTTCTTGGCGCACCCGGTGCCGAGACCTACGCACGTCAATCGCGTTCGCAGCATGAGAGGGCGGCGGGCGTGCCCGATGGCAAGGGCGGATCAGGGCCCGGCCAGACAACCGGTGGCGACGGCGCGACGTTCAACGAATCTGGAAAGCTTGTCCATCCGTCAACGGACGGGATGGACAAGCAGAGCACAAGCGTCGCTATCGCTACGGCCGAGCCAGGAAAGGCGCTGCCTAAAGCGCAACTCGGGGCGCCAGCCGCAGTCGTTCCAAACAAGGCGAGCGCCAGCGTCACAGTTTCAGGCGGTGACTCAGGCAAAGTGCTGCCCAGAGATCAACTTGCGGGTCCCGGCGGCGGTGGAGGTGCTTCAAGTACCGGAGTAGGCGGCACCGGCGGCGGTGATTTGCCGAAGAACGTCGCAATCCTGCCAACACGAGGGACGCTTGGAAGCGGAGGCGGCGGCGGCGCCGGCGACGCTTACGGTTGTGCAGCTGGCGCGAATGGCGGCCATGGATTTGTCGCGTTTGTAAAGACCTGATCGCGCAACCTGGCGGTTTTTATCACCGAAATGCCGATGTCTGCAACAACGCACAAGCACGCCCGGTACTTTTGCGATACCTTCCGGACACGCCCGAAAGGTCGACCGCGGAACTATGATTTCCCGCAGACTCATCATGTCTTGACGTCGTGAGGCTACGAGCCTGCCTGCTGCCACCCAAATCACTGGAAATTAGATGGGTGCGATTATTGTCGCCGCAAGGATAAGCCCCGAAATAGCGTGGGTGCCGTAGCCCGACCCACCAAAATATCCGATAGGCGTGCTCCGAATACGGTGAGCCAATGCTCGCTGAATGCCACTGCGACAGGCAACAGCACTTTTTCGTGGAGGCCCCTGAAGCAACGCTTTTTGGTATGCTATCTGCCAAATAGACGCGATCAGGTGCGATCCAACCGTTGGTCGACGATTGCCAGATTGATGACCCTGACTTTCGGCCTTGAGCACCGCAATCGCCACTACCTTCGACCCTGCCCCGCTACTGCTCGTACGCGGCGAGATTGATCGCTCGCTCAAGAGCACTTGCGCGAACCTCGACATTGCCTGCGCCAATCAAGCTGATGCGCTTGCTATTCAAAAAGCCACAGCCGATTTGCATCAGGTAACGGGCGCGCTGGTGATGGTTGGGCTGGCAGCAGCCGTGCTCCTTAGTGAAGAAGCCGAAAAGCTCGTTGGTACTCTGAAAAACAGCAAGCCGACCGACGCCCTGCACCGCGCCGATGTCGTCAAGCAAGCCTTGAAAAGCATGTCTGCATACCTTGATAATTTGGTCAAGGGTGAACCAGACCATCCCATGGAGCTTGCCGCTGCATACATGATGCTTTGCACGGCTCGCGGTGCCGACAGCGCATCCCCAAATGACTTGTTCTTGCCAGACCTGACTGCAGCAGCCGCAGAGCTGAACGGCACCGCAACTTTGGCGCTAAACGAAATTCCCGTAGACGCAATCAGCCGTTGCCGCGCGATTTTTCAGGCGGGCCTGCTAAAGTTGATACGCAATAAGGATCTGGTCGGTGGCGCAAGCCACATGTGTGACGCCACACTTGCCATAGAAGCCCTGGACGCATCGTCGCCGTCACGCGACTTCTGGTTCACGGCCGTCGCCTTCTTTGATGCAGTGGTCAACGATCCAATTGGCACGCGCCCGTTTGCTGTGCCTCTGTTTGGCAAAATCGACCAACAGATCCGGCGGCTGATGGAAGGTAATCAAAACATACCCGAGAAAGTATTTCGCGACCTACTTCTTGCTATCGGCAAGTCTGCCGCTCGCACAAAGCGCATTGTGCGCATTAGGCAACTTTACAGGCTCGATGATTTGCTTTGGTTTCCTGCCAGCAAAATGCCAGGTACCGCAAATGAAGCGCTCGTTCCCGTTGTCACCTTACTGCGCCAGCAAATCCAGGGGATGAAAAATGACTTGCAGTCATTCGCAGAGGGCCATACATCCGCATTGGTCACGTTGACCAGTCAGGCAACGGCGATAGCGAAGACCGGACAGCAGTTGCAGAACCGCGAAATGGTGAGGTTATTACATCTACTGGGCGCCGTCGGTGCGCATTTGGGTAAAACTGGTAGCCGCCCTTCTGCAACGCAAGCGCTGGAAATTGCGACTGCACTTTTGTTTGCAGAGGCGTCGCTGAACGACTATTTTCAACTGACGGCAGAATTTGACCGGCAGGCAGCGCGAACCTCTTTACGGATCAAGAACGTAATGACCGGTGTTGAACTGCCTGATTTCAACAGCGCGGTCGCCAGCCTCGCCGACACTAGGACACTTCATGCGCAAACCCAACTTCTAGTCTCTCAGGTCGGTCGGGAGATCCAAGCCAACCTAGTCCTGATCGAAAGCGCACTGGATAGCTTTTTCCGCGACCCCACGAAAAGGGACGGACTCGGCGCAATTGAGAGCCTGTTTGGTCAAGTGCGCGGTGCATTTTCGATTATCGAGGAGGAGGACGCTGCCAGCCTGGTCAAGATACTGGCCGAGCGTGTCACTCAATTCGCCAGCGGTGCTCTGCTGGGTGAAGGCAATGAAGCCGACGCAGTCGCTGAAGGTGTGTCCGGACTGGGCCTTTTCATCACGGGCCTGCAGCAAGGCGCCCAAGATGCACATGCGATGCTGCTGCCCACGCTCGTCCGCTTCGGTATCTCCGCCAATCCAGCGTCGATCCTTCCTTTACCAAACATTCACCAGTCGGAGGCCGAGACCACAGCAGCACTGGACACAACTGCGCGACAGCGTGAGGATTTGCCAGTCGATTTGCCTATGGCTCTACCTGCCCAGGCCATCACACAGCAAAGTGAAGCAGTGGCGGCGGCACAGCCCGCCGCAACGGTAAGGACGAGCCATAGAGAGTCGCTTGCCTTGGTCGGAGCGGCGGCGCTCGATCAAACGCCTCGTGCGACGGTTACCGCACAGGAACCCGAGAGTCTGGTAAGTGGCGCTCAGATTAAATCTGCGCCGCGACTAATTAGCCTCGAAACGCAGCCAGATGTACCTGTACGTAGCGAACAAGCAACAATCGTAACTCCGTCAGTCGCGGTGGAGACTGAGAAAACAACGAACGGAATAGAACAATTGGCTAAGCCGGCATCGGCGTGGAAGGCCGACCTGGAGGAACGCGACCAACGCATTCGGAACTTGCAGGCGCAACTGGTAGCTCTGCACCGCGAGGCGAGGGAGGCAGCAGCCCTGCGGATAGAGGTAACGAAGCTACGCACATTGCTGGCAAACGCAGAGGCAAAACCGCAGAAGTAATACTACGCAAAAATACGGCTATGTGAAGCTTGCGTCGGATCGCAGCGGCGGCGGTGGACGACACCGCAAGCGATCGGCAATCAGAAAACTTCCGCGCATTTGATTGCGAGAGCGCCAGCAGATGTGGTACTTAGCCATTACATCACGATGGACAAATTGGCGGCCGCC
>JANMZU010000894.1:0-8670 GCA_031383585.1 Betaproteobacteria bacterium | reverse complement strand
ACTTCAGGACCTTTTTAGGGTCAGCATGACGAACGTTGTCTGCGAGGGCGATGGTGGGCAAGACTATCGTCAGCGCGATTACGCAATCGCGCAGCCAGCCGGAGACGCCAAATTGAGACACGTTCAACGCGACTCGAACTGCTTCTTGACGTCAAGGTCTATATCGGCGTAGCGCCACCAGCTCTGGGTCTGTACCAACGGCCGACGGAAGCCGATCACGTATGGGTACCACATGTCGGTCAGGATGCGATGCATGTTTATCTTCCATGGCGCATAGGCAACCATGAGCCGCGCCATCTCCTGATAAAGACGCGTGCGCTCCGGGCTGTCAGGTATGCGCTCAGCTTTTTCGAACGCCGCGTCGTACTCCTTTAACTGAAAGCACGCACGATTGCCTTTGAATCCACAGTTTGGGCCATACAAGGACTGTAGCCAAGTATCCGCGTCCGGCGAAGATGCAGATCCAGCCAGGAACCACATCATCAGCTTGCCTGCGTTCGATTCCTTTAAGAGATCCGGCCATTTTGCTTTGCGAAATTCGATTCGAATGCCAATGTCATCCATTGAGCGACGCCATAACTCGTCGACGGTACGATCTTTCTCAGTGGGCGTGGAATTGCTCTTCAGTATCAGTGGACTGCCATCGGGCATGTCGCGAAAACCATCGCCATCACGGTCGACGTAGCCGTGCATATCGAGCAAAGCCCTGGCCTTGGCGGGACTGTATTCGCTGGCGCTGGTGCGGAAATTAGGATCGTATCCCGCGACGCCAGGGCTGTAAGGAGTGTGCGCAGGGATGGCCAACCCTTTCTGCACGATATCGATTTCATCCTGTGAGCGGTAAGCCAGAGAAATAGCCCGACGCAGTGCGACCTTTTCGGGCGTATAGCCACCGACAATAGGATCCTTCATATTGAAATACAAAAATGCGAGGTCCAGCGCCGGCACAAGCTCGGCACGAATGCCCTGCTTGACCAGGTTCGGCGCAAGGCTGCGGTTAGGCACAGCTTGCTGGGCGACATCTTCTGGCATGCGCCACAGCAAATCAAACTCCCGGTTGATGAACGATATCCAGCGAGGCTGGCGCTCCTCAATAATTGAGACCTCGATACGACCAATCATCGGCAGGCGCTTGCCTTTCAATTTTGCGAGTATCGCCTGGCCCGCCTCGTCATCTGCTGCCGGCTCTGCAGAATAATATTCCTCGCGGAAGTTGGGGTTTGGGTCAAAAATCATCTTCGAGGAACGTTTCCAGGATTTAAGTCGGTAAGCACCTGTACCCACCGGATGGGCACCAACATCTTCACCGTACTTTTCAACGACCTCACGCGCCACGGCACAACTGGCCCTGCAGTCGGCAAAGTTATAGATCCAGGTGGGCTTTGGGTCCTCAAGCTTCACCTGGAACGTGTATCGATCAATGACTTTCAGGCCTTCAATCTCGGTGTCATATTCCATCTTTCCGTTTTTTCGAACGCGCTTTAGGAACTCGGTGGAGCCGACGATGTAACCTTCCATTTCCGCAAGCAGCGGCGCAGAAAGTTTTGGGTCAAGAATACGCTTCATCGAGTAGACATAATCTTCAGCAGTCAACTCGCGCTTCTTTCCGCCAAACGCTTCATGATTGTCAAAATAAATGCCAGGTTTGACGCGCAACACAAACGTCTTGAAATCGGCTGACACCTCTGGCATCGCGACCAATGTATTCGAAATAAGCTTCGCCGGGCGGGCAAGTTGGTCGTAACGAAGTGGCGTGTCGAACATGCCGTTGTTTACGATGCTTGAATAAACATCGCTCACTCTATGCGGATCGAAACTCGTTTCGGCAACCTCGAACGCGTAACGCAACACCTTTTCGGGGTTGGCGGGGCTTTGGCCTACTGGTTTTGCACTCTGCCCGATGGCTGCCAGCGATAGCGCCAACCATGACCCCAGCAGTAACTGACCTATTCGATTGAAACGCATAGCACCTCTGAGAAACCGTTGAACCAGATTTTCGAATTTTTCGGAACGCGCATTGACAGACTTATATCCGCACGCTCGTTAAAAATCAGGGATAAAGAAACATACGGACGATACTCTAAACGCGTGCGCGACATTTTGTCAGACTTTGCTGCGTTTGGATCGGCTAAACTTGCCGCTTTGCGCATGAAGAGTAAATTAAATTATGGGCTTTCTTGATAACAAAAAATTTCTGATCACCGGCCTGCTTTCGCAACGTTCGATCGCGTACGGTATTGCCAAAGCAATGAAACGGGAAGGTGCTGAACTAGCCTTCACCTACGCTGGCGAAGGTATACGCGAACGTGTTGAAAAGCTGGCCCCGGATTTCGACGGCAAAATCATCTTGCCCTGCGACGTGTCCAAAGACGAAGACATCGACAATCTGTTTGTGGCATTGGCAAAGCATTGGGATGGCCTGGACGGGTTTGTACACGCGATCGCCTTCGCCCCCAGAGAGGCAATTGGTGGTGACTTTCTGGACGGTATGACACGCGAGAACTTTCGAATCGCCCATGATATTTCCAGCTATAGCTATGCGGCACTGGCCAAAGCGGCGCTGCCGATGATGCAAGGCCGTAACGCTGCCTGCCTGACACTTTCTTATTTGGGTGCAGAACGCGTCGTTCCAAATTACAACACCATGGGTGCCGCCAAAGCGAGCCTGGAAGCAGTGACACGCTATTTGGCAGCGAGCCTGGGTCCGAGGGGCATACGCGCCAATGCAATTTCAGCAGGCCCCATCAAAACACTCGCGGCGGCGGGCATCGGTGGCTTCGGCAAAATGCTTAAGTTCTTCGAAGAGCAGGCGCCGTTGCGGCGAAACGTTACGCAGGAAGAAGTTGGCAATGTGGCCGCATTTCTGATGAGCGACTTGGCCAGCGCGGTTACGGGAGAAATTACCTACGTGGATTGTGGGTTCAATGTTATCGCCAGCGGCATGCCAGCATAAGTTTGCGTAGAGTCATGTTCTGGGCGGCGTTTGGAGCAAAAGTACCCGGAAACGCCCGCCAATTCTAGTGTTCTATAAAATTATGGGGAAATGCATTGAAAGATTTTGAAAATAAAGTGGCAGTCATTACCGGCGGCGCGAGTGGATTGGGGCGCGCGTTTGCGGATAAGGCGGCATCGCTGAAAATGAAGCTGGTACTTGGTGATATTCGCGAGGAGCCATTGCAGCAAGCAGTGACTGAATTGAAATCGGCAGGCGCTGAAGTGGTGGCGCTTTCTGGCGACGTTTCGAAGGCCCAGTACATTGAATCGCTTGCCGCACTCGCGACCGATTCGTTCGGTGCCGTGCATTGCCTGTTTAATAACGCCGGCGTTGGTTCCGGTGGACTGATCTGGGAAAACACCGTCAAGGACTGGGAATGGGTGCTTAACGTCAATCTCTGGGGCGTAATCCATGGCGTGAGAACGTTTACGCCACTGATGCTAGCCGCCGCCAAGGCAGACCCGGCTTACGAAGGCCATATCGTTAGCGTTGCATCTATCGCCGGTTTGATCGCGCCCGGGCTGATGGGTGCCTATAACGTTAGCAAGCATGCGGTTGTTGCGCACAGCGAGTCGTTGTACCACGATCTCGCAAAAGTCGAACCACGCGTCGCCGCTTCAGTGTTGTGTCCTGGTTTTACGCCGACTGGCATTTCCAAGTCGCACGTTTCGCGGCCGGTAGAAATGCAAAATGCCAATCGGCCGACTGACTCCATGATTCAGGCACAGCAAATGATCGACCGAGCCGTGAGTTCAGGTCGGCTCACTGCTGCCGACGTGGCAAACATTACCTTTGACGCGATACGGGATAGACAGTTTTATATCTTGTCACACCCGAATTTTATGAAGCTCGTCAAAGCGCGGTTGGAGGATATTGCCGAATTGCGCAATCCGCGCGATGTGTTCAACCTGAAAAACTGAAGCGCCGCGCTAACAAGGCGCCTAGTCGATGAGCCGGCAGGCGTCTATTGTTCGACCTTCTTGGTCAACGCGTTCTTGGCAACTGTGACCTTGGAATTTGCGCGTATTTGCGCAAGTGTTGCCAGAATTTCTTGCTGCGTTTGCGCCTGAGCGATACGAGTGCGCGTGGTTTGCACCTTTGCCTCATCGGTCGCGGGCGAATCATTCACTTTGCCGACTTGTACCAAAACAAATCCACCGCCGGGATTTTCAGTGCCGGTGAAAGCAGGGAGTGCTTTTGGATCCGCTTTCATCGCCGCTTCAATTACATTCGGCGCCAGCCCGCCAGGCGCAGCGCGCCCCACAGATAAAAATGCTGGCCATTTAAGGTCTGCATTCTTGCCTTGTTTTAGCACGGCCAGTTTGGCCTCTCCGTCTTTGGTGGCGAGTTTGCTTGCTTCTTCGCGCGTCAGACGCGCGATGATGCCCGCTTCAACTTCTGCCAATGGTTTGACGACCGCCGGTTTCGACTCCAGCAGGCGCGCGACCACAAGCGTATTGGTGGCAACTTCTACTGCTTCAGTGTTACGTTTATTTTTCTGCACTTCCTCGGAAAACAACGCCGTCTGCAGTTTCTGGTTGCTGAATGGGGGTGCCATGCCCGGCCCCTTGGTCATCCACGGAGATTGCTTTATTGGCAAACTCACGGCCTCGGCAGCGGCTTTCAGGCTGCTTGACTGCTCGTACGCTGCGTTGGTGAATTTCTCGGCGAGTTCTGCAAACTTGCGGGCCGCTCTTTGCTTTTTCAGTTCACCGTCAATTTCCGGCGTCACTTCGGCCAGGCTTTTGCCTTTTTCAGGCTGAATATCGGTCACCAGAATGATGTGGTAGCCAAAATCCGAAAGCACAGGAGCAAGTAATTCATCCTTTTTTGCGCCAAATGTTGCGTCTTCAAACGGCTTCACCATCGCACCGCGGGCAAAAAAGCCAAGGTCACCGCCGTTGACCGCAGAGCCCGCATCTTGCGAATTCTTTTTCGCTAGTTCAGGAAATTCTTTTGGGGCCTTCTTCGCTTGCGCATACAGCGCATCGGCCTTATCCTTTGCCGCTTTTTTCTCGGCATCAGTGGACTTTGGCGTCACATTGATGAGGATATGACTGGCCTTGCGCTGTTCCTTTTGAATGTAGCGGCTACTGTTGGCATCGTAGAACGCCTTTACTTCTCCCGCTGGAATCTGAATGGTCGGCGTTAACGCATCCACAGACAGTTCGATGTACTCGGCCCGCACTTGCTCAGGCGTAGTGAACTCGACCTTCTTTTGTTCATAGAAAGTCTTAGCGGCATCGGGCGTGATTTTTACTTGGGGCAGGAATTGCTCAGGTGCGATATTGATAATCGCGACATCACGCGTTTGCTCCGAAGCGCGCAAGTACTGCTTGACACTCGCATTTGAAGCGAATGCTGTTGACGCGATGCTGTCAACAAATTGTTGCCGCTCCAAGTCTTGACGCATCTTGCCTTCAAAACCTACAGCCGACAACCCCTGTGCCTTGAGAAACAATTCATAGCGGTTAGGCGCGAACTTCCCGTCCTGCTGAAAGCTAGGCTCAGTTCCGATACGTTCACGCAAAGTTGCATCACTCACCACGAGGCCACTTGTCTTTGTCGCCTCCACCACCAGCCGCTGGTCGATCAACTGATCAAGGATCGACTTACGCATTTCGGGGTTATCCATAATGGAAGGATCAATGTTGCCACCAAACTGCTGCCGAAATTGGTCTAGTTGATTGCGAACCGCTTGCTGAAACTCCTGAGTGGTGATCTTCTCTTTTTCAACAGTTGCTGCGGTTTCCTGCCCTGGCGCAGTATTTATATAGGATTCGACACCCCACAATGCGAAAGGAACAGAGATCAGCGCGAGAATCAGTTTTGCAATCCAGGTTGTTGCGGCAGCGCGGATAGTTTCTAGCATGCTTTTTCTTCAATCTTTGAGAGGTGGGGCAATTGGTCCGGAACGATAATGCTTCTAGACATCTTTACGCATTTCTCGCCCTTGCCCGGGAGAGGGATGGGGTGAGTGGAACCGGCCCTAAACTTTTTCCTTGCCGGCTCAATTGCTAACTTTGACGCAAATTAAAGCACATATAAAAAGGGGCGAACTCGAAAGTTCGCCCCTAGTCTGGCGGAGTGGACGGGACTCGAACCCGCGACCCCCGGCGTGACAGGCCGGTATTCTAACCAACTGAACTACCACTCCATTAGTCGGTAGCGTCCCTGATGGGAACTTGATACTGATTTACTACTATTACTTACTGCATTACTGCTGGTGGGTGCTGAGGGGCTCGAACCCCCGACATTCGCCTTGTAAGGGCGACGCTCTACCAGCTGAGCTAAGCACCCGAAGCCCTCTAGTTTAACGCATCCTTGAGCGCTTTTCCAGCACGAAATTTAGGAACTTTCGCTGCCTTGATCTTTATCGCAACACCAGTGCGTGGATTTCGTCCCGCACGGGCGGCCCGTTTACCCACGTAGAAGGTCCCAAAACCCACCAAGGTGACCATGTGCCCGCGCTTCAGTGACAGCCGTACTGCGCCAACCATACTGTCCAGTGCCCGCTGCGCTGCTGCCTTTGAAATATCGGCGGACTTGGCAATGGACTCAATCAATTCGGATTTATTCACGGGGCGTATCCTTCCTGGGGTAGTTTCTTTTGCGAGCCCGAACAACGGGCCGGATGGTCAAGTGAAAAATAATCACCTGGAATTTGAAGCACTCAATGTGCACGACTTGTCGTGCAAGTTGTAAGTTAGTTTTATATCAAGCAGCGAAAGCGCGTGTCAAGCAAAGTTATGCCAGTTCGCTATCGTACATACGTTTACGCGATTTTATTCGCGTGTTCTCAATGTTTTGTTACAACCGGCACGACTTCTTTGGTCCCACCACTACCAGCATGCACATCGACCGCTTCCGCCAATGGGACAGGATTGCGCTCAAGTGCCATCTCAAGAACTTTGTCAATCCAACGCACTGGAATAATTTTCAAATTCTTGGTGATTTCTTCCGGAATTTCGACTAAATCTTTCTCATTCTCTTCCGGGATAAGTACGGTCTTGATCCCGCCACGCGCAGCGGCAAGCAACTTTTCTTTCAGTCCGCCGATCGGCAGGACCTCGCCGCGCAATGTAATTTCACCGGTCATTGCAACGTCGCAACGCACAGGGATGCCGCTCAATACCGAAACAAGTGCTGTGGTTATTGCGATGCCTGCACTTGGCCCATCTTTTGGCGTTGCGCCTTCGGGAAGGTGAATATGCAGGTCATTCTTCTCGTAGAAATCGTCAGCGATTCCGAGTGTTTTTGCTCTCGAGCGCACAACTGAAATCGCGGCCTTGATTGACTCTTGCATCACGTCGCCGAGTTTTCCGGTGGTATCGACTTTGCCTTTGCCGGGCAGTCGCGCAGCTTCAACGGTCAGTAATTCACCGCCGACTTCTGTCCACGCCAATCCCGTTACCTGACCGATCTGATTCGTTTTTTCAGCAATGCCGTACGAATAGCGACGTACACCTAGATACTTGTCCAAGTTTTTGGCCAAAACCTGCGTCTTGCCCTCTTTCTTTTTTGTCAATTGCGCTTTCACCACTTTGCGGCAGATCCGCGCAATCTCGCGGTCCATGCCGCGAACGCCTGCTTCCCGCGTGTAATAGCGGGTGATATCACGTAGCGCAACATCTGCGATGTGCAACTCTTCGTCCTTAACACCGTTGGCCGTCATTTGCTTTGGCAACAAATACTGCCGGGCAATGTGCACTTTCTCATCTTCAGTGTAGCCAGCGAGGCGAATAACCTCCATGCGGTCAAGTAGCGCAGGCGGAATATTGAATGAATTCGATGTAGCCACAAACATAACGTCGGATAGATCGAAGTCCACTTCGACGTAGTGATCCTGAAACGTGTGGTTTTGCTCTGGATCGAGTACTTCCAGCAACGCGCTGGCTGGATCACCGCGAAAATCCATCCCCATCTTGTCGACTTCATCGAGAAGAAAAAGCGGGTTGCGAACGCCTACCTTTGTCATGTTTTGCAAGATCTTGCCAGGCATCGAGCCGATGTAAGTACGGCGATGGCCGCGGATCTCGGATTCGTCGCGAACACCGCCTAGCGACATACGGATGAATTTTCGATTGGTCGCTTTTGCAATCGACTGCCCCAGCGAGGTCTTGCCCACGCCGGGAGGTCCCACCAGGCAAAGGATCGGCGCTTTAAGCTTGTCTACACGGCTTTGCACAGCCAAGTACTCGACGATTCGCTCTTTAACTTTTTCGAGGCCATAGTGGTCGGCATCAAGCACTTTTTCAGCATTGAGCAGGTCAGAATTCACCTTGGTTTTCTTCTTCCATGGCAAACCAACCAAGGTGTCGATGTAGTTGCGTACAACCGTCGCTTCCGCTGACATAGGCGACATCAGCTTCAGTTTCTTCAGCTCTGCATCGGCCTTTGTGCGTGCCTCTTTAGGCATGTGTGCGGCCTTGATCTTTTTTTCCAACTCGTCGATATCAGCGCCCTCTTCGGTCTCGCCGAGCTCTTTCTGGATCGCCTTAACCTGTTCGTTCAAATAGTATTCACGCTGACTTTTTTCCATCTGGCGTTTGACGCGGCCGCGGATGCGCTTTTCAACTTGAAGAATATCAATTTCAGTTTCCAGCAAACCGAGCAACTGCTCCAGGCGTGCAGGTACATCAAAGTTCTCGAGAATTTGCTGTTTTTGTTCCAGC
>JANMZU010000887.1:0-4807 GCA_031383585.1 Betaproteobacteria bacterium | reverse complement strand
TGAACAAACTGATCCGCCAGTACATCCCTAAAGGCAAGAGCCTCCGCAACATCACCCAAGCAAAACTCAACTGGATTGCCAACGAACTCAATCAACGGCCTAGAAAACGCCTTGGCTGGATCAGCCCCGCCAAGCTACTATTCAACATGACCGCCGCACCGACATGTTGAACGCCAACCTACCTTTACGGCCTGGAACCCGCACCAATGCTAGCTATGTATTTTCTTTTCGAACCGCAGGTGGGAAATCTGCTTTTCAGTTGGCTGCAAAAAAGCAGATTTTTCACCTGATAAATCGAAGTTTGAAACGACAACTCAACAACTCAATTAGGCAGGAACTTCAGCGGGTCTACCGGTTTGCCCTGCCTGCGGATCTCAAAGTGCAACTTGACCTGATCCGCATCGCTTGAGCCCATTTCAGCGATCTTCTGGCCTTTTTTGACCTCTTCCCCCTCGGCGACGAGGATTTTCTCGTTGTGAGCATAGGCAGAAAGCCAGGTTGCGTTGTGCTTGATGATAACGAGCCGTCCATAGCCGCGCAGACCGGCGCCACTGTAGACAACCTTGCCCGGCGATGAAGCCAGGATCGCCGTGCCTTTAGTACCGGAAATATCGACGCCCTTATTCGCCTCGGTAAACATCGCGACAATCTTGCCCTTTGGCACGGGCTGGATGGGCCAAGCCCAATCCACGTCATCGTTAGCGGGCACGGAAGCGGGCGTCGTAGCGATTGCCGGTGGGGCTGTCGGCGTTGCAGCCACCTGCGCAGCCGGGGCCGCTGCGCTGGCGACGGCGCTTGATGCAGAAGCCGCTGCTGCGTCCGTCGACAATTTGGCATATGCCTGATCGGTATACGGCACGGTGACCGCCTTTGGCTCTGTCTTCATTTTCTCGGTGTTCGCCTGTGAGGTGGCGGACGGCGCCGGCGTGATGATCAGTGGCGTGGCGACCGCCGTACCCGGTTGCACCTGCTCAGCTGCGGCGGATGGCAGTGCGACCATGGAGCTACCTGGCGGGGTCAGGCGCAAGACTTCGCCGAGCTTGATTATGTTTGGATTCACGATGTTGTTCCAGGCAGCGAGCTCGCGGTAATCCAGTCCATTGGCGAGCGCCACACTGATGAGGGTGTCGCCCTTCTGAATGATGTGTTGCTTGACGATCTCCACGGGCACTGCTGCAGACGACGGTTTTACAGCCGACGTGGTATCGGGTCGCGTCGACGTAATCGGTGTCGCAGGGCGGGCATCCGAAACGGGAGCTGGCCGATTCGCCGCACAGGCAGCGAGTGTTGCAACTATCGGCAACACGAGGAAATGACGTATCGACAGGTTCATGAAGTAACTTCCAATTTTCTGTTTACAAAATACCGGGTACAAGGGGCACAAAACGCACATCGTGCACAACTTTCTCGGTAAAACCGCTGGCCGTGCGGTCTATCACGGTCAGCTTTTGTGATTCTGACTCTTTGCCCACTGGCAGTACCAGGCGCCCACCGATAACCAGTTGCTGTTTCAACTCTTCCGGCACATGGGTTGCTGCCGCAGTCATGATGATGCCCTCGTACGGCCCACCGTCTGTGTAGCCAAAGTGGCCGTCGGCGTGCTTGAAAATGATGTTGAAATAGCGCAGATCGCGCAGCGTACGGCGCGCTCTGTCCATCAACGGTGCAATGCGCTCGACCGTGTACACCTCTTTGCTCAATTTCGCGAGCACCGCCGTCTGGTAGCCACAACCCGTACCGATCTCCAGCACCTTCTTCGGAATCCCTAATGCGCCTTCGCATAGCAGTGAAGACATGATGGCGACGATTTCCGGCGTAGAGATGGTTTGGCCGTGACCGATCGGCAGTGCCTTGTCGACCTCGTACGCGCGTTCCTGCAATGCTTCCTCAACAAATACATGGCGCGGTACCTCGCCCATCACACTCAGTACGCGTTCGATTTTCACGCCTTTAGTGCGCAGCACTTCGACCATGCGCGCACGTGTGCGGTCAGACGTCATGCCAGAGCCGGTAAATTTTGAGGCGGCCACGCTCATGCCGCCATTGTCACGGCACGAGCCAGTCGGCCACCGGCTTCATCTGTTGATAATTGGTCAGGTCGATTTGCAGTGGGGTGATGGATACGCGATTGTTATCAGTTGCGTAAAAATCGGTTCCTGGCCCGGCATCCGCAGCCAGTCCTGCCGCGCCAATCCAGTAAACCGTTTCGCCGCGCGGGCTCTTCGCCTTCACCGCGCCTTCGGCTTTGTGACGCTTGCCGAGACGAGTGGTTTCGAACCCTTGCAATTGTTCGCGCGGAATGTCCGGCACATTCACGTTCAGCAGCATCGGCGTCTTGAGCGGATAGCGCTGGTAGCGGGCCACCAGTTCAGCGGCCACCCATGCGGCGGTCTCGAAATGCTTATGCGTGCTGCCGACCATCGATACCGCGATCGCGGGGATACCCAGCAAGAAGCCTTCCGTCGCGGCCGCCACGGTACCCGAGTAGATCGTATCGTCACCCATGTTGGCGCCAGAATTGACGCCGGACACAACCATATCCGGCACAAAATCGAGCAGGCCTGTCACTGCCATATGTACACAATCGGTCGGCGTGCCATTGACATGGTAAAAACCATTGGCAGCCTGCCTGATTGATAGTGGTCTATCCAGTGTCAGCGAATTTGAAGCTCCGCTGCGATCACGTTCCGGTGCCACCACTGTCAACTGTGCAAGCGTAGACAACGCTTCGTGAAGCGCGGCCAATCCAGGCGCGAAATAGCCGTCGTCGTTCGAGAGGAGGATGCGCATGATTTTTCTAAGAATTTTCCCTCCGAGATTATCGCACAGGCCATGTGCCGGACACCGTAAGCAAAGCGCCCAATTTCCCTTTGTCGGGCGTCATCGTATAATCTTCCCGCACTGCAACAATAACGGTTGAATCCCAGGAACCCGCCATGTCTTTCCTCGCCTCACGCCTTTCCCGCGTCAAACCCTCCGCCACCATCGCCATTTCCGCCAAGGCTGCCGCATTGAAGGCGCAAGGCCGCAATATCATTGCCCTCTCCTTTGGCGAACCGGACTTCGATACCCCAGACAACATCAAGGCAGCAGCGATTAAGGCGATTCAAAGCGGCGACACCAAATACACCGCTGTCGACGGCACTGCAAAGCTGAAAGAGGCAATCGTTGCAAAATTCAAACGCGAAAACGGGCTGACATATACGACCAAACAAGTCACTGTGGGCACCGGTGGCAAGCAAGTGCTCTACAACGCCTTCATGGCCACACTTTCCACCGGCGACGAAGTCATCATCCCCGCCCCTTATTGGGTGTCCTACCCCGATATGGTGCTGCTGGCTGAAGGCACGCCAGTATTTGTCGGCTGCACGCAGGAAACTGGCTTCAAGATGAAGGCATCCGATCTTGAAGAGGCGATCACGCCAAAGACCAAGTGGGTGCTGCTAAATTCGCCTTCCAATCCCAGCGGCGCGGCATACACGTACGACGAATTGAAAGCCATCACGGACGTCCTCGTGCGGCATCCGCACGTATGGGTGTTGACGGACGACATGTATGAGCACCTCGTCTACGACGAATTCAAATTCTTCACGCCTGCACAAATTGAGCCCTCGCTCTACGACCGCACGCTGACCATGAACGGCGTATCGAAGGCCTACTGCATGACAGGTTGGCGTATCGGCTACGCGGGCGGACCCGAGCAGCTCATCAAGGCGATGGGCGATGTGCAATCGCAGTCCACCTCGAACCCGTGTTCAATCAGCCAGGCGGCCGCCGTTGAAGCGCTGAACGGCGTACAGGATTTCATTCCAAGAAATAACGCCGTCTTCAAACAACGCCGCGACCTTGTCGTGAAAATGCTCAATGAAGCGCAGGGCCTGGATTGTCACACACCAGAGGGTGCGTTCTACGTTTACCCTAGCTGTGCGGCATTGATCGGCGCGACGACGCCGAGCGGGCAGACGCTGACGAACGACGAAGAAGTCTGCGGATATTTTCTTGAGTCGCAAGGTGTCGCGGTCGTACACGGTGCGGCGTTTGGATTGTCGCCGCATTTTCGGGTTTCTTATGCAGCTTCCACCGAAGTATTGGAAGAGGCTTGCAAGCGGATACAGAGGGCCTGTGGACAGTTGAAGTTGCGTCAAGCGATTGCGGCTTGAGTTGTTGCTGTGATCGCGGCTTCAGCGCCGATGTATTAAGTGGCGTCTTTTTGGTGCCAATAACCAAGACGCCATAGTTACGAGTCGGCTTACTGCCATGGGCAAGTGTCAAGTTTGTAGCTTAAAGGATCTCTGCAACGGTTTGCGAGAGAGCAAAAACGCTTTTGACTTGCGAGTGCAGAGTTCCTGGGAACCTACCAAGCCGCCCACTTTGGACTCGCCACGCCGTGACGTTGGCGCTGGCTTCGAATCATGGCTTGGAAGCTGGTGTCAGGTCTATACAGCGGATTATTCATTTACCTTTGCCCTCTCAAGCTCGAACCGGCAAGTGTTCATCAGGAGTGCAACTTGAATATCGACATCATCATTCTATTCTTTGGTCTTGGCGCATTCGCCGGACTGGTGCGCGCAGACTTGAGTTTGCCAGAAGGCTTATACGAGAGCCTTAGCCTGTACTTGTTGCTCGCTTTGGGCTTGAAAGGTGGTGTCGAGTTAGCGCAGTTTCCTGTTGCGGATGTGATGCTGCAAGCGGTGCCAGTCGTCGCGATCGGCATACTTTTACCACTCTTGTGTTACCCAATACTTCGCCGGTTCGGCCGGTTGCCGGTGCCCGTCGACTGCACGCCCTGCGTCTGGGTCACGGTCAG
>JANMZU010000882.1:0-6478 GCA_031383585.1 Betaproteobacteria bacterium | reverse complement strand
GGTCACGAATCGATAGCATTCCGACGACAGTGTCACCATCAACGACCGGCAAATGGCGGATGTTCTTCTCAGACATGATAGTCATGCATTCGCGCGTCCTGGTCTTGGGACTGATCACGAGCACGTTGGCGGTCATGATGTCCCGAACGTACGTCTCTTTGGAGTTCTTGCCCAGCAGCGCAACTTTGCGGGTGTAGTCACGCTCTGAGAGGATGCCTGCCAACTTGCCGTCCTTCATGACGATCAGCGCGCCGACGCCTTTTTCAGCCAGGACTTTGATCGCGTCGAACACCGTGTCATCTGGCGAAATGCTCCACAGTGTTGCGCTGCCGCCGGCGTGATTATTGAACAGTTCCGAGACGGATTTCATGACATACCTCCCTTATCTGTGATCGTTGGTATTCATTACGCGCTGTGGTACTGGCTTACGCAACTACATGTTCGGGTAGTTGGGGCCCCCACCGCCTTCGGGCACCACCCATTTGATGTTCTGGGTAGGATCCTTTATATCGCAAGTTTTACAGTGTACGCAATTCTGCGCGTTGATCTGCAATTTCTTGGCGCCATCGGGGGTATCGATGTATTCGTAAACACCCGCTGGGCAATATCGCGATTCAGGGCCATCGTATAACGCCAGATTGGTATTGACCGGAATGTCAGCATTCAGCAACGTCAAGTGCGCGGGCTGGTCTTCTTCGTGGTTGGTATTGGAGATGAAGACCGAAGAAAGCCGATCAAACGTCAGCACCCCATCTGGCTTGGGGTAGTTGATCGGCGCGACGTCCGATTTACGTTTCAATGTTTCATGGTCGGCATGTTGGTGATGCAGCGTCCAAGGTGCTTTGCCGCCGAAGACTACCTGATCGATGCCGACCATCAGGGTTCCCGTATAAAGACCCTTGCTCATCCAGGGCTTGAAATTGCGCGCCTTGTGCAATTCCTCATGCAGCCAACTTGCCTCAAAGCTAACGGGGTAGTCCGTCAGCTCATCGCTGCTGCGACCAGCGGCAAGCGCCTTTATCGCCGCGTCGGCTGCAAGCATCCCGCTCTTGATGGCGGCATGGCTGCCTTTGATGCGAGAGGCGTTGAGAAATCCGGCATCATCGCCAATCAACGTGCCGCCGGGAAACGCCAGCTTCGGCAGCGATTGCAGACCGCCGGCATTGATCGCGCGCGCGCCATAGGCAAGCCGCTTGCCGCCATCGAAAAAACCGCGGATAGCGGAGTGTGTTTTGTAACGCTGAAATTCTTCGAAGGGTGACAGGTAAGGGTTGCTGTAACCGAGCCCAACGACGAAGCCAACCGCGACCAGATTGTCTTCGAGATGATAAAGATATGAGCCCCCGTAGGTATCGGTATCTAGCGGCCAGCCGGCCGTGTGTACCACCAAACCAGGGATGTGTTTTTCAGGTTTGACTTCCCAAAGCTCTTTCAGGCCGAGCCCGTAAACCTGCGGGTCGCGACCTTGCTGCAATTTGAATTTGGATTGCAACTCTTTACCGAGATTGCCACGGCAACCTTCGGCGAAAAACGTGTACTTCGCGTGTAATTCCATGCCGCGCGCGTAGCGGCTGGTGTGCTCGCCGTTTTTGCCGATGCCCATATCGCCGGTGGCAATACCTCTTACCGAACCGTCGTCGTTGAACAGTACTTCGGCAGCTGCAAAGCCGGGGTAAATCTCTACGCCCAGAGACTCAGCTTGGGTGCCCAGCCAGCGGCACACATTGGCCAGACTGATGACATAGTTGCCGTGATTTTTGAAGCAGTTAGGCAGCAACCAGTTTGGCACCTGCCGAGCGGATGATTCCGACAAAAACATGAATCTATCTTCGGTCACTGCCTGATTCAGCGGCGCGCCTAGCGCTTTCCAATCCGGCATCAATTCTGTCAGCGCACCGGGGTCCATGACTGCACCAGAGAGAATATGCGCGCCGACCTCCGAGCCTTTCTCGACAACGCAAACAGTTACTTCGGCATTTTGCTGTTTAAGACGGATCGCAGCGGCAAGCCCGGCGGGGCCGGCGCCAACGATTACTACGTCATATTCCATCGATTCGCGGTCGGTCATGGTGGCGCACATCTATTTTGTTGATATAGCCATTATTATAGAGGCGAAGTCCACTCCCTATTTTGGTAAAAACATGACCGCAGAACCAACATCCAGCGTACTTCTATCACGCATGCAGTTCCCGATTCGCTGGGGCGATATGGATGCGATGGCACACGTCAATAACACTCTGTATCTGCGCTATTTCGAGGAGAGCCGTGTGTCATGGGCCGAAATGATCGGTTTGCCATTGCGGAACGACCGTGTGGGGATGATCCTTGCAAAGGCGACTGTGACGTTCAAGAAGCCGGTCACCTATCCCGCCAACGTCACCGTGGATCTGCTCGCAGGAAATATCGGCCGTAGCAGCTTCACCTTGCTCAATACGCTTACCGTGGACGGCGATAGCGAGCCGTCTGCGACCGGGGAGTGTGTCACCGTTTGGTACGACTACTTGAACCTGAAATCAGTCCCGTTACCGGATGCGCTCCGCGCCATACTCGACGGCAGAAAGACATAGCAATGGATAAACTATGGCTTGGCTTGCTCGCGGTTGGCGGCGGATCGGTGATCGGCGGATGGTCGCGGTGGGGTCTTTCCCTTTGGCTGAATCCGCGTCATCCGCATTTCTTACTCGGCACATTTGCAGCCAATGCGATCGGTGGTTTTTTGGTTGGCATTGCGGTTGCGCATTTCATGCGCTTTCCTGAGCTGGCGCCGGAGTGGCGACACTTCATCATCACCGGTATTCTTGGCGGGCTAACCACCTTCTCCTCCTATTCAGCCGAAGTGGTGAGTCTGCTTGAAAGAGGCGAATTTGCGTGGGGTCTGCTGGTGGCTGTGTCGCATCTGGCGGCGTCGTTGTTGCTGACAGCGGCAGGGTTTTGGGTGTATCGATCGTTAGCGACGTATTCGTAGTTCCCCGCCGCATTCACTGAGCTACTCGTGGTCGTGATCGTGTGCTTGCAGCCCCGCATTCAACAAAGTACGCGCCTCAAAAATCACCTCTGACGCTGTGAGCCCGTGCGGCGCCATGCCGTGCGCGAGGCACTCGTCCGCGGCTGCACCGTGCAGGTATACACCGAGCTTGGCGGCGTTTAGCGCATTCATGCCAAGTGCTAAGAACGTGGCGATCATTCCCGAAAGCGCGTCGCCCATGCCACCTGAGGCCATGCCGGGATTGCCGGAAGTATTGATCCAGTACTGCCCATCTGGTGTAGCGATGATGGTGCCGGCACCTTTGAGTACTATGATTGCTTTGAACTTGGTGGCAATTGATTTTGCAGCGGATACACGGTCGGATTGAATCTCATCGGTGGTCACGCCCAGCAATCGCGCCGCCTCGCCGGGGTGGGGTGTAAAAACCAAACTCAATGTCTGATGGGGCGTCCCAGCCATTTTTGCTTCAAGAACCGCATAGATACTGGGGTTTGACGCGATGAGCGTCAACGCGTCGGCGTCGATCACCATCGGTAGCGCACGAGCGACGACGGCAGATAGCAGGCGCGGCGCGGTTTTGTCTATTCCTAAGCCCATGCCGACGGCGACCGCCGACAAGGATTCATCGACGACGACTTCCTCAGCAGTGCGCACCATGATTTCGGGATTAATGGCGTCGAAGCCGGGAGCACCTTTGGCAACGAACCCGAGGAAAACCTTGCCCGGACCCATGTGCAATGCCGCGCGGGCGGATAGTACAGCAGCGCCCATCATGCCGCTGGCGCCGCCGACAATGCCGACGTTACCGAAGCTACCTTTGTGAGAATTTTTGCGGCGTTTTGGGATGAGGTGTGCGACGCTTGCAGCGTTTAGCAATTCGCCCTGCGATTCGACGCCCGTAACACCGAGGCTGTCGATATGAATTTCGCCTGCGGCATCGACACCATCGGCGGTATAGAGCCCCGGTTTGGCGCCGAGAAAAGTGATCGTGAAATCGGCTTGAATAGTCGCACCGTACGAAACACCAGAATCTGCAGATAATCCACTGGGAACATCGATGGCGAGTATCGGTGTGTGGTGAAGGTCAGCATTCGCGTTTGCGTGGTTGATCGCATCGGCGAAAGCACCTTCCGGCGCGCGCTGTAGACCGATGCCGAACAGGCCGTCGATGATGAGGTCATACTTTTCATCTTCGGGAAACTTTGTAACTACTGCGCCGTTCGATTTTCGGTAGGCGGTCATCGCCGACTTCGCGGCTGCGTCGGTGTTTTTTTGTTCGTGCGGTGCTAGCACGGTCACACTTTGCCCGGCCTTTTTCAACGCTGCCGCCGCGACCCAGGCATCACCGCCATTGTTGCCCGGCCCGGCGAGCACGAGGAAACTTGCACCGCGTTTCTTCCTGGCGATCTTGCTTGCTAATGCCGCAACTGCGTCGCCAGCCCGAAGCATGAGAGATTCCTTAGGGTTTTTTTTGGCGTGCGCCGCTTCAATGGCGCGGACTTCGACGGTTGAATACAGGAAAGCGCTCATTTTCTATGGCACCAGCACAGTATCGATCGCGTCGGGCAAGAGATCGGGGTAATCCAAGCTGTAATGCAAGCCGCGGCTTTCGGTACGGGCCTGTGCGCAGCGCACGATCAATTCTGCTGTTTGCACCAGATTGCGTAGTTCGATCAAGTCGTTGGAGATGCGGAAGTTGGCGTAGTAGTCGTGGATTTCCAATTGCAGCAGATTGATCCGATGCATCGCGCGCTCAAGCCGCTTATCGGTACGAACGATACCAACGTAGTCCCACATGAATCGACGCAGCTCGTCCCAATTATGCGAAATGATGACTTCCTCATCGGCGTTCGTCACACGGCTTTCATCCCATGCGGGGAGGGTAGGTGACGACATCGGAGGCTGGGTAAGCATGTCGGCGGCGACTGCTTCGGAAAAAACCAGACATTCAAGTAGCGAGTTGCTGGCAAGCCGGTTCGCCCCGTGCA
Source organism: Betaproteobacteria bacterium (assembly GCA_031383585.1). Lineage (GTDB taxonomy): Bacteria > Pseudomonadota > Gammaproteobacteria > Burkholderiales > Usitatibacteraceae > UKL13-2. Next base: position 1,504 of record JANMZU010000882.1, on the reverse strand, counting down.
ATCCGGTACAGGTGACTTCGCCAATTGCATACAAATCGTCCACATCGGTGCGCCCGCGAAGCTCGGTGACGACGCCGCCACAGGTGTAATGCGCTGCCGGCACCACCGGAATCGGGTCTTTGGTGATATCGATACCCAGCGAAAGGCATTTTTCGTAGATGTTGGGAAAGTGCGCCAGCAGAAAATCGGCGGGTTTGTGCGAGATGTCGAGGTAGACGAAATCAAGACCGCGCTTTTTCATCTCGAAGTCGATAGCACGGGCGACCACGTCGCGCGGAGCCAACTCTGCGCGTTCATCGTGCTGCGGCATGAAGCGTTCCCCCGCCTTGTGCTTGTCGCTCGAGTCAGGCAGGCAAAGATACCCGCCTTCGCCGCGGACTGCTTCCGTAATCAGATACGATTTGGCAAGCGGATGGTAGAGGCAAGTAGGGTGAAACTGGATGAATTCCATATTAGCCACCCGGCAACCGGCGCGCCAGCCCATCGCCACACCATCGCCAGTTGCGACGTCTGGATTGGTGGTGTACAGGTAGACTTTGCCGGCACCTCCGGTGGCCAGCACCGTAAAGCGGGCGCTGATGGTGTGCACGATGCCGGTGAGATTGTCAAGCGCATAGGCTCCGTAGCAACGGCGTTCATTTTTTCGCCCCAGCTTGGCCGAGGTAATTAGATCCACTGCCAGATGGTGCTCAAGAATCTCGACGTTCGGATGGGTTTTTAACTGCTGCACAAGGGTCTTCTGTACTGCCCGGCCGGTCGCATCGTCGGCGTGCGCAATGCGGCGGTGGGAGTGGCCGCCTTCCCGTGTCAGGTGCAACTCGGCAACGTTCTGTTCGTCGCGCGTAAATGGCACCCCCTGAGCGACCAGCCACTCGATCGCGCTGCGGCCGTGTTCGACCACGAAGCGGACCGTCGCGTCGTTGCATAATCCAGCGCCAGCCACGTGGGTGTCACTGATGTGGTTCGCTGCGGAATCGTCAGCGCTCAAGACGGCGGCGATACCACCCTGCGCCCAAGCGCTGGCGGCATCCAGCAACTCCCGCTTAGTTAGCAGCGCAACCTTTTGAGTTGCCGCGAGTCTTAACGCCAGTGACATTCCTGCGAGACCGCTACCGATAATCAGTACATCGTATTGTTTTGCAATTGAAGTCATGGGGATGGCTATATCGGGGGATTAGGGGTGCCGAAAGTGAACTTTTGTAGGTAATTGCAGTCCCAATTGCCAAGATTCGACAATAAATTGAACGCTTGGTGCGTAACTTTGCGGCAATTTCCAGTAATTCGACTTCGGTAGGGAGAAAAGTAATGGCAGAGTTGACGTTTATAATACCTGACGTTGTGGGGCTAAGCAGCAGCAGGCATAGCAATAAGGCCACGCCTAAAGCGGCCGGAGATGCGTTCGCTCGTCGTGAAAGTGCAGCAACGGCCGCGACGCAGCATTTGAATCAGGGAAAAGTGTTGATGAGCGATCGCGAAGTCGATCAGCAGTTAGTGGTTCGTGCGC
>JANMZU010000828.1:0-5656 GCA_031383585.1 Betaproteobacteria bacterium | reverse complement strand
GGATTGAAAATCCTTGTGTCGGTGGTTCGATTCCGCCCCGGGCCACCAGTTAATCGTTTCAAGAAGTCCAAGCAAGTCCAAAAAGCTGCTTATCTCATAGAGAAAGCGGCTTTTTTCATTTCAGGCCGCCCGAACTAATTCATTAACGGCTGGGAGTAGCTTTGCCGGTAACTGGCTGTGGGCAAATCCGCTAGCCCGGGAATGGGGCGACGAACAGCGCACTAACCAACATAGGCGCACGCACTGCCAAGCCCAAGGCAAAGCCGTACAAGCTCGCAGACGATCGCGCCATGTTCTTCTGATGAATCCCAAAGGCGCGAACAGCCTTGGCGCTCACTGAAAAATTCTGTCTGGTGGTGCCGCTGCAAGTCGGCCAGCATTGTCGCCTCGCAGTTTTGCACATCGCATGAAATCGTTTGCGGAAAGTGACGAGGCGTGCTGCGCCTGACCGCAACGGCTCATCTGTTCAAAAATGATCGATTGCCGGCGCGTTTGCGGAGCCCGAATCTACTTATCCTCCATCACCCAAACCCCATCCCAATCATCAACCTGCGGCGCGCTCTTCATCTTCAGGCAGCGCTCGATGTAAATATTCGAGAGTTTGTCTGCAGGATTGGCGGAGAGGGCTTCCCTGAATGCGGCGATCGCCGGATCCCATTTGCCGCCGCGGTATTTTGTCAATCCATCCTTGAAGTGGTTGACGACATCCATCAGATTGGGGAAGGTCAACTCGGTGTGGTAATCCAGTACTTCATAAATTGCGACCGGCTTGGTCTTGCCCTTTACAACAACCAGATCAACTTCGCGGGTGCGATAGGTGCCACGCAATTTCCGGTGGGTAAATTCGCTGATGAGGATGCTCGCAGCATATTGTTTGCAGGCCGACTCCAGTCTGGCCGCAAGGTTTACGCCGTCGCCGATGATGGTGAAATCCATGCGCTTCTTCGAGCCGATATTGCCCGACACCACAACGTCGGTATTCAAACCTATGCCGATATTGATTGGTTTCTTGCCTTCGCTCATGCGCGTGACATTCCACGCCGCTAGGCTACGAATCATCGATACCGACGCACGCACTGCGCGATCTTCGTCGTCCTCGTGTCCTACCGGGATGCCAAAGGCGGCCATGATGGCGTCGCCGATAAACTTGTCGAGCGCGCCAGTTTCCTTGGTGATGCAACCGACCATGATTTCAAAGTATTCATTGAGCATGCTCACGGTGGCGTGCGGCCCGAGCTCTTCGGTCAAGGTGGTGAAGCCGCGAATGTCAGAAAACAGCACCGTCGCCGTCAGGCTGGTGCCGCCGAGAATGTCTGAACCGCCTGCAAGCAATTGGTCGGCAATTGCCGGATCCATATAGCGCGACATGGTGGTCTTCATGCGCTTTTCGCTGGAGATATCCTCGATCATGATCATTGAGCCGAGTTGCTTTTGCTCTGCGCTGACTAGCGGCATCACGGTGCCGTTGACGGACAATTTTTCGCCGCCAAATTCGAGTTCAGCGTCCATGCTGACTTCCTGGGCGTGCGTCTCGCCCACACGCTTGAGCTTGTCCAGCACCCAGCTATTTGCGCCCGAAAAGAACTCACTGGCTGGCTTGTTGATAATTTCCGCCGCCGCAACCCGGAAAATGCGTAGACCAGCACCATTGCAGGTGACAATTTTTTCGGTATCGTCAAGCGTTAGCACACCGCTGGACATCGACTCCAGCACGCTTTCGTTATAGTTCTTCATGTTCTGCACATCGGCGAACAGGTTGGCGTTTTCCAGTGCGATGGAGATCTGCGCTGTGAACGCCTTAAGACGCGATTCGTCTTCGCTGTTGAATGGTCCGCCCCGCTTGTTGAGAACCTGCGTGGAGCCAATGATTTTGCCGCTGTGGTTAGTGATCGGCACGCACAGAATAGAACGAGTGAAGTAACCAGTTTTCTTGTCAAATGCTGGGCTGAAGCGCAGATCAGCATAAGCGTAGGGAATGTTGATGGTCTTGCCGGTCGTGAAGACCGCGCCGGCGATACCCTGCGTATTGGGTAGCCTGATTTGCATGGCGGAAAGGCCCTGACCAAGTTCCGACCACAGCTCGCCCGACTTCTCGTCATTCAGAAACAGCGTCGAACGCTCAGCATCGAGCATGCGCGTCGCCTCGCCCATTACCTTGTTCAACAGCGAGCCGATCTTGATATCAGAGGTTACTGAGGACACGATGTCCATGAACTCCAATTCCTGTGCCCGCACGCGTTTCATGCGCTCTATGAACTGAGCGCTCTGCAACGCCAGCGTACTTTGCCGGTTCATCGCGACCAGCAAATCGAGATCGTGCTGGGTAAATTTTCCAGTACGCTTGTTGAGCATGTCGACCACGCCGATAACTTCATTCTTGGCAGTAAGGATAGGCACGCAAAGCATGGTGCGCGTGACAAAGCCGGATTCGTCATCGACGGACTTGCTGAAGTGCGCGTCCGAATAGGCGTCATCGACGATGACGCTCTCGCCGGTCGTGAAAACATGACCCGTTACGCCGGTAGTGTTGAGAATGCGAATTTCGCGATGAAAGCCGCCCTGGGCAATACGCGAATACAGTTCATTGGTGGTCGGATCGTTCAGGAACAGCGTGCCTCGTTCCGCATCCAGTTCGGCCATTGCCACTTCGATAAACGCCGCGAGTGCTTCATCGAGGGAATCCATTTCAGCCATCTTTTGAGACAGGCCAAGGAGGAGTTCAAGAAAACGCAGCCTGTCTTTCAGCGCCGCTTCGGTCTCGATGGCGTCATTGCCTCCCGCGTTGGCCGAGGCACCAATCTTGGCCGCGCCAGCGGCAGACGATTTACTTTTGATTTCTTTTTTCATCTTAGACCCTCGTGCCGCTGGATTCGAGCGATTCGCGCAATGCGATCACGGTCGCTTCCAGCTGTTGAACTTCGTCTTTCGCCGCACGGACTGCCGACCGTGTGCTTTGCTCTTGCTCATAGCGCTGCTGCTCTATCGCCGCACGCAGCGCGGCTACCGTTAGCTCAAGTTGCTTTACTTGCCGATTGCCCGCGATCGCCGCCTCGCGAATTGCCCTCTCTTTATCACCGCGCTCTGTCTCGATGCTGTCGCGCAGTGCGGACGCCGTTGCGCGGAGTTGCGAAATCTCGTCGTTGGCCGTCGCGACAGCTTTGCGTATGGCGACTTCGCGCTCTGCGCGCTCATTCTCCAGCGCGTCGCGCAAAGCGGATGAAGTCGATTTGAGCTGAGTGATCTCTTGATTAGCAGTTATCAGCGCCGTGCGCACCGCCTTTTCCTTCTCGCCGCGCTCGGCTTCAAGTGTATCGCGCAGCGCAGCTGCGGTAGATTTGAGTTGGACAATTTCGAGATTCGCGTTCACCACCGCTTCGCGCACCGCCGTGTCGCGCTCCTGCCGCGATGCTTCCAGCGCATCGCGCAGCGCGGACGAGGTGGATTTGAGCTGGACTATCTCCTGGTTCGCGTTCACAACAGCTTCGCGAACTGCTTTGTCCCGTTCGTTGCGCTCGACTTCCATTGCGTCCCGGAGTGCGCTGGATGTTGACTTTAACTGCGCAATTTCTCCGTTGGCGATGAGCACCGCGTCGTGCACCGCTTTGTCACGAGAATACCGCTCACTTTCCAGTGCGCTTCGCAAGGCGGAGGCGGTGGCTTTGAGCTGGTCCAGCTCCTTGACGGCGGCAGTCGCTGCCTGACGCACCGCAGCCTCTTTATCAGCACGTGATTCTTCCAGCGCAGTACGCAGCGCCGAGGCTGCCGCCTTGACCTGCATCGACTCCTGGTTGGCCGAAACCAGCGCCGCCTGTACGCCTCTTTCCTTGTCGTCGCGCGCTTGCTCCAGCGCATCGCGAAGCGCTGAAACGGTATCTTTCAGATCGCGAATTTCAATTGCCGCAATCTGCTCGTCCGACGCCTGCTGCTTTGTCTTGGTATGTTCCATGATTATGCAAATGATATGCGAAAACAAAAGAAACATTCACGCTCGCTGCTGAAACGAAGAAAATTTACGCTGACGCATGGTGTTTGGATGCAAATCGGGGGCATCAGTTGCGGATCGAAACCCCAGTAAATACGCACTTCCTGGGCCGAAAGTACCTGAAGAACCGCGCCGACATTGGGCCTGACTTCTCAAATGCTGCCAGCCAGCGATTCTCATTTTGCTATAATCACACGTTGTCTTATTGCATCTTCTCTTTCTTCTTTCCCAGGACTTCCCATGGCCAAAATCAAAGTCAAAAACCCCATCGTTGAAATGGATGGCGACGAGATGACACGAATCATCTGGCAGATGATTCGTGAAAAACTCATTCTTCCCTACCTCGATGTCGATCTGAAGTATTTCGACTTGGGCATGGAGCATCGCGACGCGACTGACGACAAAGTCACCATCGAATCGGCCATGGCAACCAAGCAATACGGTGTTGCAGTGAAGTGCGCGACCATTACGCCAGACGAGGCGCGTGTCAAGGAGTTCAATCTTAAGCAGATGTGGAAGAGCCCGAACGGCACCATCCGCAATATCCTCGACGGCACCATTTTCCGCGAGCCGATCATCTGCAAAAACGTGCCACGTCTGGTGGGCCATTGGGATAAGCCCGTGGTTGTAGCCCGTCATGGCTTTGGTGACCAATATCGCGCAACCGATTTTCAGTTCCCCGGCGCCGGTACCCTGACCATGACGTTCAAACCTGCCGACGGCAGCGCGCCAATTGAAAGAGAGGTGTTCAAGGCGCCCGCCGCCGGTATCGCACTGGCGATGTATAACCTCGACGAATCGATCAGAGGTTTTGCCCGCGCCTGCTTTACTTACGGCCTGGAGCGAAATTACGCGGTGTATCTCTCCACCAAGAACACCATTCTGAAAGTCTATGACGGACGCTTCAAGAATATTTTCCAGGAAATTTACGACGCGGAGTTTGCCGCCAAATACGACGCTGCCAAACTGACATACGAACATCGTCTCATCGACGATATGGTGGCCTCTAATCTGAAATGGAGCGGCGGCTATTTGTGGGCCTGCAAAAACTATGACGGCGATGTGCAGTCCGATACCGTTGCCCAGGGTTATGGCTCGCTCGGCTTGATGACGTCAGTGCTGATGTCACCGGATGGCAAGACGGTTGAAGCCGAAGCGGCGCACGGCACCGTAACCCGCCATTACCGTATGCACCAGCAGGGCAAACCGACCTCGACCAATCCGATCGCGTCAATCTACGCGTGGACGCGCGGCCTGATCTTCCGCGGCGAGATGGACGACACGCCGGACGTTGTCAAATTTGCCGAAACGCTGGAAAAAGTCTGCGTCGATGTAGTCGAGTCTGGCCGCATGACAAAGGATCTCGCGATTCTGATTCGCCCGGATCACCCTTATCTGACGACGGAAGAATTTTTGGCGGCTGTGGATAGCGAGATGCAAAACCGCATGCGCTAATCGATTTTCTGCTTGAGTTGTATCAAAACGGCTACCAACTGGTGGCCGTTTTGCTTTGGCCGGCAGCAGAAGCATTTCGCTAATAGCGCGTGGGCAGTTTCTCGTCGAGGATCGTGATCGATTTCCGTTGCACATCAATATAGCCGGCGTGCTGTAAATCTTGCAGGGTGCGGTTTACCATTTCTCTGGATGCACCAACCATGCCAGCGAGATCCTTCT
>JANMZU010000607.1:0-1900 GCA_031383585.1 Betaproteobacteria bacterium | reverse complement strand
GGTCGTGCGTAATCAGGTTCACGAAAGCCTTCGCCATGTACAATGTGCCATCAGCGGCTTCGACGACAGCATGCACATAGGAATAGGCTTCGAGTCGTACGCGCATCGACATTCGGCGCTCTCCTCCACCATAACCGGCTGCCGGACCGAAAGTGAAAGTTGCCGCCACGGGCGATGGGTTTTTATCAATGATTAGAACCATAGACTTCATCGCCCCTTTGAAAGAAGGCGCGATGCTGATCGTGATCGGCACGACGGAGGCATCCTCGGCACGTTGCGGGGCGTCGAGCGTGACAGTCCCATCATTCTCGATGAGTTGGCGCGATCCGAATAGGTCGCGCTGCAATGAAGGCCAGTAGTCCTCCTCAGCGCGCGCATGCCCGCCAAACAGCGTTGCCAGTCCCGCTGTAATCAACGCCACTATTGCTGCCGAACGGTTGAACCATTGCGTTTTCATAACTTAGTCTCCCTTTTTGTTATTCCCATTCTAGTTCTGCAAAAGCTGACGTAATGTTGCGAACGTGGTACTGGTCAAACATCTCCCAGTTGGCACGCTCGGATTGCCCGGCCGTTTTTGTCGCTTCCATCAAATCTTTTCCGTCCTTGATGAACTTGCGCACATCGGCTGCAACGACCGACCAGTACTGCTTCTCCGGCATGATGGCGCCCGGGAGCTGCATGGCATGTGGACCGTGTCCCGGAACAACACGGGCCACTTTGCGTCCTTCGAGCTGCTCGATCAGCGATAGCCAACCCCGAAGTGAGCCGTCGAGCGTCGGGATGTGGCCCGAGAACAGAAGATCGCCGAAGAACGCGGTTTCAGTTTTGCTGTCGGTGATGATGAGGTCGTTGTCGGTGTGGGCAGTCTTCTGCGCCTCGCACACGAGGGATCTCCCACCCAGATCGAGGGTAATCGTGTCCTCCACGTTCAGTGTCGGAAAGATGATCTCAGAGCCCGCAAAAGCATCCTCGCCGAGCATGTTCTTGTTCGACGCCATGTAATTTTCGCTCCGCGCTTCGAGACCGCGTCTGAGCTTGTGGTGCCCGACAAACTGTGGGTTGTCTTCCTTGAAAGCCGCATTGCCGAACACATGGTCGGGATGCATGTGGGTGTTGATGACGTAACGGATCGGCTTGTCGGTGATCGCCTTGATTGCGGCCCTTAACTCTCGTGCAATCTGGGCGCTGCCCAGGGTATCGATGACAGCAACGGCGTCGTTGCCGATGACAAAGCTTGCGTTGGACATGTCGCCGCGATTTTGCGGCGATTGCAATTCGTAGCGGCCCTGATGAACGAATACGCCGGGCGCAACTTCACTGAGAGATAGCGTGGTGTTCGCTAAGGCTGACACTCTGCCTATGAGCGGGGCTACCGTGAATGCAAGTGCGGATTTCAGAATTGTTCTTCGGCAGGTGCACCTGCCAAGCACATGTGCCATCGCGTTGGTTTCGCATTCGCTAGTCGTGCCGGGGGCTTGCAGTTGCGATGGTGAACACATAGCCTTCCTTCCAGTAGGTAGGTACGTTGGACAAAAAATATTACGCGACAAGTTTCTGCAAAGCTTCTCGAAATGCAGGCTTAATGACGGATGGGTCTTTTAATGCCCAGGCCACAACGCTTGCCCCCTGCAGCGTGCTCAGAAGTAGCAATGCGCAACCCTTGGTAGACTGGCTGGCTTCGATCTCACCTTTCACCACTCCTTCACCCAGAACTCTGTCGAGCCAGGAGAGGTGAAGCTCGAAGAATTTCTTGACACGACGTTGCATCGAAGGAGGAAGATAAGCCGCGTCCGCCGCAAGTGCTCCACATAGGGGCATCTGTCCATCCTGCAGGCTGGCAGCAAACAAATTACCGTAGGCAAGAAGCTTCCGTTTGGTATCGATAGGTCGCGCTGCGAGC
>JANMZU010000808.1:0-2858 GCA_031383585.1 Betaproteobacteria bacterium | reverse complement strand
TTGCGCGAGTTGGATCACTCTTTCAGAAAAAAACTGGCGAAGAGTAATGGCGTTGCAGCGAGCGTAGCCCGGATGCGGCGTGGCGTCGTCCGGGGTCGGTGATTGTTGGGGCATGCCGGGGTTGCCGGCGGCAAAAACACGTCGAAGCAGTGCTCCGACCTTTTCTTGCTTCGCCAAGAAAAGTAACCAAAAGAAGGCGACCCGAGGTTCGTCGCCCGACAAAAGCGCCGGGTACCTTGCGTTACTCGAAACGACAGGCCGCTGCGGAACTCGGGCTCGTAGATGGGCTGGCGCAAACGGTTTGGTGTGGTGCTTGCCCTCAGACAGTCCTCTCGGAATGCTCCTGTCGCTTCTGGTTCGGGAGGCGCGAAGCATGCTTCGCGAAACCCCTCCCAAACCTCAGCGACTCTCATCGGGACCTGGTCGCTTTTTTGCCAGTAGCGTTCAAGTAAAAGTAAGTGTGAGCTTCAAATTTAAGGGGCTTTGATTCCCACCTTCACGGGAATGACGACTTTTTCGCGGTCATAGCATTGCGACCGGGGCCCCATTCGAGGAGCCGAGCAGCGCAGCAAACGCGGGAGTAGTCCGCGAGGACTGTCTGAGGGCGAGCACCGCGGAAGACCGTTAGCGCCAGCGCATCTACGAGCCCGAGTTCCGCAGCGGCCCGCGTTTGTGAGCAGCGGAGGGCAGCCCTTCAGGGCCGACGAACCTGGGGTCGCCTTTTCTTGGGTTACTTTCTTTTGGCGAAGCAATAGAAAGGTCGGAGCACTGCTCCGACGTGTTTTAGCTGCCGGGCTACCCCCGGCTAGCAAGCCACGAAGCACGGAACAAGAACTACTGCAAAGCCCCCATTCCCCGCGCCCTCAACGCCGAAGCCTCATCCCTCACCGCCGCCCCTTTGCCTACCCATCCCCCCAACTCCCCTTCCACAATCTCCGCCAACGCCCCCACATAAGCCTGCGTATCGTTGGCCACCGGAATGTAATTGAACGTCTTCCCGCCGGCATGGAGAAAACTTTCCTTCGCTTCCATCGCGATTTCCTCCAGCGTCTCCAGACAGTCCGACGAAAATCCTGGGCAAATCACATCGACGCGCTTGCAGCCTTCCGCGCCAAGTTTTTCCAGCGTCTTGTCGGTATACGGCTGCAGCCATTCAGTTCTGCCGAAGCGCGACTGGAACGTGACAATGTAGTCGCCTGCTTCCACGCCGAGTTGTTCGGCGATCAGGCGGGCGCTCTTGTGGCAGTGGCAGTGATATGGGTCGCCCTTTTCGAGATGAAATTTGGGCAGGCCGTGGAAAGTCATCAGTAGCTTGTCGGCCGGGAAATTCGGGCGGCCGATTTTCTTCCACTCGGCGAGTACGTTTTTGGCGATCGCGCTGATGTAGGCGGGATGGTCGTGGTAGCTGCGAACAAACCGGATGCCAGGCACATTGCGGGCTTTCATAAGCACGCGGCTGAGCTCGTCCATGGTCGAAGCTGTAGTGCTGGCAGCGTACTGAGGGTAGAGCGGCAACACGAGGATGTGGTCACAATTTGCCGCCTTCAGATTGTCCATCGCGCTTTCAATCGACGGGTTGCCATAGCGCATCGCGTACTCGACTTTCAACGGGCTGTTGAACTTTTCGCCCAAAAAGCCGCGCAACATTTGCGCCTGCCGAGCGGTGTACACGCGTAGTGGTGAGCCTTCCTTCATCCATATGCTCGCGTATTTTTTAGCCGATTTGGCTGGGCGGACATTGAGAATGATGAGGTTGAGAATCAGCCACCAGATCGGCTTGGGGATTTCAACGACGCGCGTGTCTGACAAAAATTGCTTCAGGTAACGCCGTACCGCACCGGTCGAGGTGTCGTCAGGTGTGCCGAGATTGATGAGCAACACCCCGGTTGCCGGTGATGTGCCGTGGGTGAAAGGAGTTTCTTGTCTGTAGGCCATTTGGGAAATATCTGAGAGTCAAGCATTGACGGGCGTCTCATGGCAAATATGCCCGGAACGCCGCGCCAGTGCTTGTGTGTTGTGGATTAATTTTGTGAAAGTGCCGACGAGAGCAATTTTGCCGTCACATCGACAATCGGAATTACGCGCTCGTAGGCCATACGCGTGGGGCCAATCACGCCGACGGTGCCGACGATTTGGCCGTCGACCTCATAGGGCGCGGTGACAACTGAGAATTCATCGAGCGCCACTAACGCTGATTCGCCACCGATGAAAATCTTCACGCCTTCCGCGCGATTGCTGACATCGAGTAAATCCATTAGCTGCGTCTTGTGGTCGAACACGTTGAAGAGTTTTCGGATGCTTGCCATATTCATCGAGACATCGTTCACGTCAAGCAGGTTGCGTTCACCTGACAGCACCACGCCGGACGAATCGGAACCTTGTCCGCGCGCATCCACCATCGCCGACATCAACGTCGAAATATCGCGATGCAACTGTGAGAGCTCTGCTTTCACTTTTTCGCGAATCTGGTCAAATTCGTAACCCGCGTAGTGTTGATTTATGTAATTGGCAGCTTCTGTCAACTGCGACGGCGAATAGGGTTTCTCAGTAACCAGCACGCGATTCTGCACGTCGCCGTCTGAGGCCACCAGAATCAGCAGTACGCGTTTTTCCGAAAGCTGCATGAATTCGACATGCTTCAAGCCAATGCCTCGGCGCCGTGGGGTGACGACGATGCCGGCGAAATGGGTGAGGTCGGAGAGCAATTGGGACGCTGCGGCCACCACATGGCGCGGATCGTCGGGACGAATATGGTTTTCGAGCTGCTGGCGTTCCAGATGCTCTAGCGGTTGAATCGTGAGCAGCGTATCGACGAACAGCCGGTAACCCTTCGGTGTGGGGATGCGCCCGGCCGAGGT
>JANMZU010000601.1:0-1874 GCA_031383585.1 Betaproteobacteria bacterium | reverse complement strand
GAAGAGGCTCTCGGTCAATTCCAGTTCAATCATTTCGCCGGAAACGCCGTGCTCGTGGAGTCGAGCCGCAATATCCTCAACCAGATTTTTCTGCTTGAACTGTACGGCGGAGAGATTGATGGCGATTGGAATGATCATGCCCTGATCGGCCCACTCACGCGCCTGCCGGATCGCTTCGTTGATTACCCATCGTCCGATGGGCATGATCAGGCCGCGATGTTCCGCGACTGAAATAAACTGGTCGGGCCCCAGCAGGCCGAGTTCCGGATGTTTCCAACGAATCAGGGCCTCGACGGCTGTGGGTTTTCCGGTATGCGTACGCACTTCTGGTTGGTAGTGAAGCGTGAATTCCAGCTCCCGGATCGCTTTGCGAATACCGGACTCAAGCGCCAGCGACTGAAACGCTTTCTTGTTCAGGCTCGGCTGAAAGAATTGCCAGTTATTGCGGCCCTGCTCCTTGGCCAGGTACATAGCTGCATCCGCGTTACGAATCAACGAATCGGGAGTCTCGCCATCGCGTGGATAAACGCTCACGCCGATCGATGCCGAGACCGACAGCACCTGGTCCTCCAGCGAAAACGGCTCGCTGATGACGCTGGCGATTTTTTCGGCGACCGGCGCAATATCTTGTGCATCGGTGAGATCGGCTAACACCACCAAAAATTCGTCGCCGCCGAGCCGACCAACGAGATCGACACCGCGTATACATGATTGCACTCTTGAGGCAACGCGCTTGAGCAATTCATCGCCCGCGTAATGCCCGAGCGAGTCATTGATCGTTTTGAAATTGTCGAGGTCAACGAACAGAATGCCGACCTCGGTTTGATTGCGGCGCGCTGTGGCCAGCATGACTTGAATGCGATCAAGGAGCAGCGTGCGGTTCGGGAGCTTGGTCAGCATGTCGTGATGCGCCAAAAAATGAATGTGCGCTTCGGCCTGCCTTCTGTCGCTGATGTCGCGAATAACCGTCATGCGGTGGGCTACGTTCGCATATACAAGGTCCTTGCCGACCAGTTCAACGGCAAGGCGGCTGCCATCGCCGCGCACCAATGTAATTTCGTAAGGACGCTCAAAGCCTGAACGAATATTGCTTACTACCGTTTCAAAGTCTTCCGGTGCGATAAAGTCCTGATTGCGGCGACCAATCAACTCCGCTCTGGGAAGACGGATCATTCGCGCCGCTGCTTCATTGCAGTCGACGATTATTCCGGCGTTTAGGAAGACGATACCCTCAGTCGTCGCATCGGCAAATTTTTGCAGCCGCTCTTCACTGTCGCGGATGGCCCTTTCAGCTGCGGCATGCCGCGTGATATCGTTTATCAGTACGAATGCCGCCGCCGCCTCGCCAGCATCGTTGAAGTGGGGGATCAGCGTTACCTCAAAGGTGCGCTCACTTCCGTCGGGGAGGCGATTCTGGCGCTCGTAGCGGACAGTCTCGCCTGCCATCGCGCGCTCGATGTACGGCTTGATGACGGCAAAAGCGTCTGCTCCGATAATCTCAGGCACGAATTTGCCGACGATGGAAAGCTCGTCCAAGCCAAAACTTTGCGCGTATGCCCGGTTGGCAAACAGACACTCGAAATTTTCGCGGACAAAATAGGCTACCAAGGCAGGGATATTGTCTGCCAGCAGTCTGAGTAATTGCGCCGAACTAGCCATATTGGCATGTTTAGCTGAGGGCGGCAGTAGTAAAGACATGGTGCCTTTTTTAGTGATTGTTCTCTGGCATTGCGTGGACACTATAGGATTGATTGCCGGGCACGTAAAGCAGCGGCGGAGACGGCAAGATCAATGAGTGATTTGTGCAAATTTGAAAAAACTTTCAAATCATCCGCTTAACCATTGACGTAACAGGGTTTTTTCGATAAATTTGG
>JANMZU010000773.1:0-7070 GCA_031383585.1 Betaproteobacteria bacterium | reverse complement strand
ATTCCCATTGAATGAAATATTGGCAGGCCAGCAGCTTGCCGCGGTAGAAATCCTCATGCCGCGCATTTGCCAACTGCGCGGCGCGTGTCGCCACCAGCGCCTGCTCGATCCAGATCCAGGCCATGACCACATGGCCGAACGCCTCCAGATAGACCGATGCGTTAGCGAGCGTCTTTTCGATATTGCCGGCGGCATGCAGGTCGGCGGTTGCCTCCACCAGATGGTCGAGCATGGCAAATACATCACCGGCCCACTCAGTCAGGTCGCCATCTTCATCGGCCTTGTGCAAGGTAGCTTCAATCCGCGAGACCAGCAGCTTGAGCGCCGCACCATCTTGCATCACCACCTTTCTGCCGAGCAAGTCGAGCCCTTGAATGCCGTGCGTACCTTCGTGAATCGGGTTGAGGCGGTTATCGCGGTAGAACTGTTCGACGTTGTAGTCGCGGGTGTAACCGTAACCACCATGCACCTGAATGGCCAAATTGTTGGCCTCCAGACACCATTGTGACGGCCAACTCTTGGCGATCGGCGTAAGAATGTCCAGCAATAGCAGGGCTTCGCGTCTGGCGTTTTCGTCAATGCCGGTTCGCTCTTCATCGACCAGCCGCGCGCAATACAGATTCAGTGCAAGTGCACCTTCAACATAAGCCTTCTGCGCCAGCAGCATCCGCTTCACATCAGCGTGCTCGATGATAGGCGACTGTGCTGACGCGGGGTCTTTGGCAGCAATTGGCCTGCCTTGCGGGCGATTGCGCGCGTAGTCGAGGGCATGCAGATAGCCGGTGTAGCCGAGCATGGTCGCACCCAGGCCCACACCGATGCGCGCCTCGTTCATCATGTGGAACATGCACGCCAGCCCTTTGTGTTTCTCGCCGACGAGGTAACCGATGGCGCCAGCTTTGCCCTGCGGCGTAAATTTGCCTTCACCAAAATTGAGCAGGCAATTGGTGGTGCCCCGATAGCCCATTTTGTGATTCAGCCCAGCCAGGGCAACGTCGTTGCGTTCCCCCAACGTCCCATCCGCATTGACGAGGAATTTTGGCACGATGAACAGTGAGATACCTTTGACACCAGCAATCAGCTTGCCATCCGCTCCTGGGATCTTTGCCAAGACCAAATGCACGATGTTCTCGGACAGTTCGTGGTCACCGCCAGAAATCCACATCTTGTTGCCGGTGAGGCGATAGGTTTCGTCGGCTTGCAGTTCGGCGCGGGTTTTGATGTCCGACAGCGACGAGCCTGCCTGCGGCTCCGACAGACACATGGTGCCCAAGAACCGACCGACAAGGAGTGGGCTAGCGTAGGTGTCAATTTGTTGTTTGGTGCCATGCACCAGTAGCAGGTTGGCGTTGCCGGTGGTGAGAAACGGGTAGGCCGCCGTGGCGACGTTGGCGCCCATAAACCATGCCATGCAGGCCTTCTCTATTACGCACGGCAGCTGCATGCCGCCAAGTTCAAAATCGGCGCCTGCGGCAATCAGCCCCGCCGCCGCAAAGGCGTCGACCGCCTGCTTGATTTCCGGGATCAGTTGCACCCGATCGCCTGCGCCTGGCGCTACGAACGGCTCATTCGCGTCGCTCTTCTTGTTATGCGGCGCAAACAGATCAGTCGCGATCTGTCGGCTGGTTTCCATTGCCGCTTCAAAGGTATCCCGGGAATGATCAGAGAACCTGGCGCGGTCGGTTAGCGACTCAACATCCAGCCACTCGTAGAGCAGGAATTCGAGATCACGCTGCGAAAGTATCTTGCTCATTTTGCGTCGAACCCTTTACCGGACATGGCGCGAGCTTCAATTAGCGGCGCGGATTTCCAGAATGCCGGATCGGCATGTGGATTGCTCGCAAAGCCGCGCATGGATGCCACAACTTTGTCGAGTCCAATCGATTCAGCATAGTGCATCGGCCCGCCACGCCAAAGGGGAAATCCATAGCCCGTGAGGTAGATGGCATCGATGTCTGACGCTGTCTGCGCAATCCCCTCTTCCAGAACATGCGCGGCCTCATTGACCAATGCATAGACCAAACGCTGGCAGATTTCTTCATCAGAAATTTGGCGGACGGTTGCTCCTATTGAAAGCCGGTAGTCACGCAGTAAGTCGGCGACGATGGGTGAGGGATAAGCTTTACGGTCGCCTGGCTTGTAGTCGTACCAGCCGGCGCCGGTTTTTTGGCCGAAGCGACCAAGCTCGCATACACGATCACCGACTGTCGAATACACCAGGTCAGGCTGTTCGACATAGCGACGCTGGCGGATATGCCAGCCGATGTCATTTCCGGCCAAGTCCCCCATGCGAAACGGCCCCATGGCGAAACCAAAGGATTCAATCGCGCCATCGATCTGCTCGACCGACGCGCCTTCATCGAGCATGAACATCGCCTGACGCGAATACTGCTCGATCATGCGATTGCCGATAAAACCGTCACACACACCCGAAACCACAGCGACCTTTTTGATTTTTTTTGCAACCCGCATCACCGTGGCCAGCACATCAGTGCAGGTCGCCGCACCACGCACAACCTCAAGGAGGCGCATGACATTTGCCGGGCTAAAGAAGTGCAGGCCAACGACATCCTGCGGCCGCTTCGTGAAATTGGCGATCCGGTTCAAATCCAGCGTTGAGGTATTGCTGGCGAGAATGGCGCCCGGCTTCATGGCGTCATCCAGCTTTTTGAAAACCTGCTCTTTTACGTTGATATCTTCGAACACCGCCTCGATGACGAGGTCAGCATCTTTCAAGTCTGCAAAGTGTAGCGTCGGCTTGAGCAATGCCATGCGCTGCTCACATTTCTCCTGTGTGAGTTTGCCGCGCTTGACGGTGTTCTCGTAATTCTTGCGGATCGTGGCAACACCTCTGTCGAGCGCATCCTGCTTTGTTTCAAGCATGACGACTGGGAATCCGGCGTTGAGAAAATTCATGCTGATGCCGCCACCCATGGTGCCAGCGCCAATGACTGCAACCGTGTTGATGGCTCGAACCGGAGTGGTATCGGGTACATCGGCAATTTTCGACGCCGCGCGCTCGGCAAAGAAGGCATGTCTGAGCGCCACTGATTCTGGTGTTGCGACCAGGTCGGAGAACAACTGAAACTCGCGAGCCAGGCCCTCGTCGATATCGAGCTGCACTGCAGCTTCAACGGCCTCAACACATTTCAATGGTGCCGGAAAATGTTTGCTGCTTGCAGCGACCTTGGCACGTGCGTCGGCGAAGAAAGTTGCCGCGTTTGGCAGATCAATTTTCATGTCGCGCACGCGCGGCAATTTTGCGCCATCCTCAATCACTCGCTTCGCAAATGCGAGCACGCCGGACATAAAGTCACCCTCGATCACGCTGTCCAGTCCGCCCGCGCCCGCGAGCACTTCTGACTTCACCGGATCACCAGAGACAATCATGTCCAGCGCCAATTCAACTCCCGCAACGCGCGGCAGCCGCTGAGTGCCACCAGCCCCGGGCAAAATGCCGATCTTTACTTCCGGCAGACCGATCATCACGCCCGGCGCTGCTAAACGATAGTGGCAGCCCAGCGAGATCTCCGTACCGCCACCCATGCAAACACCATTAATCGCCGAAATCACCGGCTTGCTGCTGGCTTCAAATGTGCGGATCAAGTCATGCAGCGTTGGCGACTGCATCGCAACCGGGGTGCCGAATTCACGTATGTCAGCGCCGCCGGTCAACACGCCGTTGGCACCGGTGATCACAATCGCCTGCACTGCAGCGTCACCCGCTGCTTTGGTGAACGCTGCCTCAATGGCTTGGCGCGTGCCGAGCCCCATGCTGTTGATCGGAGGATTGTCGATGGTAATGATGGCGATATTGTCTTGAACCAGATAGCGTGCGGTCATTTTTTTGGCTGATGAATAGGTGAAGTGAAAAGGCGCTCGCGATAGAAAAGGCGGTGGCTAGTGCTTACCGAGGCTTGCGCGGCATATGCGAGAAAACGCGGTCGTAGAGCCAGTTCGGGACCAGCCGCAATATGCGCGCTGCGATCCCCATCGACCACGGAATAACAGTAAAAGAAGTCTTCGCGTCGATGGCACGCGCGAAGCGCGCCACAGCCTCATCGACGTCAATAAGAAACGGCATCTTGAATTTGTTCACCGCCGTCATCGGTGTTTTGATGTAACCGGGACAAATGGTGACCACCGCTATGCCGTCGTTGCGCAGCTCTACGCGCAGTGACTCGCAATAACGTATGGCCGCTGCCTTCGATGCCGAGTACGCGCCACCGCCAGGGATGCCGCGAAATCCGGCAACACTGGCGATGCCAACTAGGGTGCCGCGTTTTTGCTGCTTCATGGGCCCAACGAACGCGTGAAAAGTATTCACCATGCCCATCACGTTGATGTCGAAAACCTCCTGGAACACTTTCAGGTCATCGTCCATCTCTGTGAGCGTGCCGCGCGAGACACCAGCATTGGCGATAACGATATCAGGGACGCCGAAGCGAGCGATGAAATCGTCTGCGGCGGACTTCAATCCGGCGGCGTCGCGAACATCCAGCGCATACACGGCTGGTTTGGGTTCGAGCTGGTCACTTAGCCGCAACAGGAAATCTTCGCGCCGTGCCACCAATCCAAGTTGCGCGCCCTGTGCCGCATAAAAGCGTGCCATCGATTCGCCAATGCCTGAAGACGCACCTGTAATGAAAATTTTAGCCATCGACTATTTTACGCAATTGAATTTCGCCGATTACGCGGTCGGTGTAGTTGCAGGCAAAAAAACGCGGGCTGAAGCCCGCGTTTTCTGCCTGCATGCGCGCCACCGGTTATTTGGCCGGGGCAGCGACTGCTTTTTTCGCATCGCCTTTAGCAGGCGACGGCACTGCCGCTGCTGGAACGGCGGCGGTTTGCAGCGTTGCGCGGGCCTGAGCGATTTGTTGATCGACGTTTGCGAACAAGACCTGCGCGCCGGTATTGCCCTGCTCGAGCAGGAAGCGTCCATTCACGACCATGGTCGGGGTTGCGCTGATTCTGTAATCCTCGACCATTTTGTAGGCCCGTTTGGCCTTAGTCACCACCGAAAACGATTTCTGCGCCTCTTCATATTTCTTCGGATCGACACCATTCTTTTCGAGCCATTTGTTGAGAACGGCAGGGTTGCCCATCGTGACTTTCTCGAGGTGTATCGCTTCGAAAAGCTTTGGGTGCAGACGATCAATCTGGCCCAACGCTTCAAGCGCATAGTAAAGCACAGTGCTGTCGATGCCCATGATTGCAGCCGGTGAAGGAATGCGCCTGAACTTTACATCGGGCGGCTGTTTCTTGGCCCATGCCTCGAGCGCAGGCTCAAGATTGGCGCAATGAATGCAGCCATAAGCGAAAAACTCCAGCACTTCCACTTTACCGTCGTTCTCTACCGGTTGCGGTGGATTAATGGGCTTCACGCCTTGCTGTGCATGTGCCGCAGTAATCGCGATGGCCGCAAATAGAAACAAACCGATTTTCTTAAGGTACTTTGAAATCATGATTTTCCTGTTGAGTAATTTAGAACGACAGTCCGACTTATTTTGCGACCGACTTGGGTACTGCTGATACCGAGGCGGCCTTAATCGCCGGCCTTCACGACCGCGGCGCTGATCCCATTTTGTGACAACGTCGCCTTGATTCTGTTCACTTCATCCGAATTCTTGTACGGCCCCAGTCGCACCCTATATAACGTACCTTTGTCCGGCAAGTTGACCGCCCGCACGTTTGCTTCAAAACCGGAGAACGCGATCTTGGCTTTGAGATTTTCAGCGTCGGTGGCATTTTGGAATGCACCGGCCTGCAAGTACACCGTTTCGCTGCTAGCTGGCTTGGCAATTGGCGCATCAGGCTTGGCTACGTTTTTCTGTTCGGCAGAGGGCGCTGTTGGCTTCGCGGTAGGGGCGACGCTGGCAGCCGTACGCTCCTCTTTGCTTGCTGCGGACTTGTCACCCGGCAGGATCTGATAGAACTCGAAGCGAGGTTTTTCAGAATCGGATTTATCGCTTTTTACAGTCGGCTGTGGCAACGGTCGTGGCGTAATGGTTGGCAAAGCGACGACGGGCGGCGACTTGTCAACAAATGGCGAATGCGAACCTTTGAGCCAGATGGCCACGCTGAGCGCAATCAGTATCCCCAGCACCAGGCCAATAATGATGCCAGTGAGCATCGGCGGCATGCCGCCTTTCGCTCCCGCTCTGCCGCCACCGGCAGGCTTTGAGCCGTCTGGTTTGAAATCGCGTGCCATTATTTACATTTTCTCCGGCGCTGAAACGCCAACCACGGCCAAGCCGTTTTTAAGAACTTGCCGAGTAGCCAGAATCAGTGACAGCCTCGCCAACTTCAATTTTTCGTCGTCAACCAGAAACTTTTCGGCATTGTAGTAGCTATGCAGCTTGGCGGCCAAATCGCCGAGGTAAACACAAACCAGGTGGGGCGCTAACTCGCGGGCAGCCGTGCGCAACGTTTCCGGATAATCTGCCAGCGCGCGCAGCAAATCAGATTCGTACTTGTTCGTCAGCGGCGAGAGGTCTACTGATGCCAGCGTAGCCGGATCGCCACCCCACAGTTCGAGAACTCTGCAAATCCGCGCATGGGCGTACTGCACGTAGTACACCGGATTTTCTTCGGATCGGCTTTTGGCCAGATCAATATCAAAAGTCAGTTGCGAATCCGATTTCCGCATGACGAAGAAGTAGCGGGTGGCGTCGCGGCCTACTTCGTCGATCAGGTCGCGCAATGTCACATAGCTACCGGCGCGCTTGGAAATCTTGACCTCGCTGCCGCTGCGCATCACCGTAATCATCTGATGCAGCACATAGTTTGGGTAGCCCTTGGGCACCCCCATGTCCATCGCCTGCAGGCCAGCGTGCATGCGCGCGAGCGAACCGTGGTGGTCGGCACCGAGCTCGGTAATGGCGCGGGTGAAACCACGTTCCCATTTGGTCACGTGGTAGGCGATATCCGGTACGAAATACGTAAAGTTACCGTCGGATTTGCGCATGACGCGATCTTTGTCATCGCCGAAATCCGTAGTTTTCAGCCAAAGTGCGCCATCTAGCTCATACGTGTGACCGGTTTTCACGAGGTGTGCGACGGTTTTTTCG
>JANMZU010000740.1:0-3832 GCA_031383585.1 Betaproteobacteria bacterium | reverse complement strand
GCGATGTCGTAGTCAAATACCGAACCTGGCGTCACGAGCGAACCATAGTTAAAGCGATACAACTTGGTATCAAATTCGGCGTTCTGGCCTGGGGAGGCCTCGAACGCTGCTTCCGGAAAGGTGATGCTATGTGGTTTGCCGGATTTGATGTCAAACACGCGCAGCTGGGGGAGCCCGGCGGTTTTTTCAATCGCCACGAAGAAGTCCTTGAACATGTCGACGCCATCGAGCTTCACATCCTTGCGATGCGGGATCAGTTCTTTCCAGGTCTTGGGGTCAGCTTTACCGACTGGCGTCACGACGAGGCGATAATTGCGCCCCTTGTCGTTGGTCACAATGTAAAACTGCTTGTCATGGTGGTCGATGCTGTACTTGATGTTGCCTTTGCGCGTCTGGTAGGAGTTGAATTTCCCCTTCGGCTTGTTCGCGTCGAGCAGGTATTGCTCCGTGGTTTCGGAACTGGACGAGTCCAGAATGATGTAGGCCCTGTCACGGGTCGACTCGACGCTGATACCGTAGAGCTCATCCTTTTCATTGAACAGCTCTTCGGGTTTGCCGCCAAGCACATGGCGATATAGGCGGTCTGAACGCTTGGTGGTAGCATTTTCGGTAACAAAGAAAATGGTCTTGTTGTCGTTCGCCCAAGCGACAGAAGTCACGCGCTCCGCTTTGTCTTCCAGCGTCTTGCCAGAATCCAACTCCTTGAAGTTCAGTGTGTATTGGCGAAAGCCGGTGACGTCTGTGGAGTAAGCAAGCAATTTGCCATCGGGCGAAACCGAAAAACTACCCAGCCCCAGAAACGCTTTACCTTTGGCGAGTTCATTCAGGTCAAGGATGACTTCTTCGGTCGCGGTCAATGAGCCTTTCTTGCGCGCATAAATCGAATATTGTTTACCCATTTCCGTACGCGAGTAATACCAGTAATCGCCCTTCTTATAGGGTACGTTCTCGTCGGTCTCTTTGATGCGCGAAAGCATGTCTTTGTACAGCGTTTCGCGGAATGCCTCGTGCGGCTGCATGAACGCTGCGAGGTATGTGTTCTCGGCCTTGAGGTAGTCGATAACGTCGGGGGCAGCCTTCTCGCGGAGCCAGAAATAATCGTCGACGCGTTTGTCACCGAAATTTTCGAACGTTTTGGGTTTCTTGGCGGCAACAGGTGGCATTGGCGTAGTCACATTTTGTGAAAAAGCAACCGACGAAAACGACATGGCGACGAGCGCCGCAAACATTCTGCGAATCATTGCAAACCCTTCAAATCGGCTGAGGCCAAATTATAGTCTGTGGCGCAAATTCACATGTGGCGGTTTGTAACGAATGGATACATTTTCATATGCCGCAATGTAGACGCGAGCAAGGTCAGCCCGTTATGCAGACTGTTCCAGTTTGCAGCCCCTGAATTCACCCGTCCACTCCAAAGAAAGGCAGTCCATGAACAAGAACCTCATCGCAGCAACGGTCGCCATGCTCGGCGCAATAATCGTCGTACCCGTATTCGCACAGGGCACGAATACTCCCAATATAGACAAGCGCCAGGCGAACCAGGCCGCACGCATTGATCAAGGCGCGGCATCCGGCGCGCTGACCGCAAAAGAAACCGTGCGTTTCGATGCAGGGCAGGCAAAGGTGGAAGCAAAGGAAACAAAAGCCAAAGCTGACGGCGTCGTCACCGCCAAAGAGCGCGCCCGACTGCAGCACGCCGAGAACAAGCAAAGTCGCAAAATTGCCAAACAGAAACACGACGCACAGACCGCGCCTAATCCGGCGCCTGCTACGGCATCGGCGGCGACGCCAAAATAGTAAGCATCAACCCGTTTGACGACTCCCCGTTCGCCCGGTACATCGCTCGATGTCCGGGCGTTTTTTCGTCCCCTGCGTCCCATCTTGCGTCGCGCCATTTGAGCGACGTTGCTATACTGTTCGTATTTACAGCTTTCGTGGAAATTCGCAAATCATGTTTGAAGCTGCTGCCGTCGACACATCCAGCAAGCCGGTTTTCTATACCGACCTGAACAAGCAGCTCATCGGTCTGCTGACGGATGAGCGCGATTTCATCGCGAACGCTGCAAATCTTGCGGCACTGGTATATCTGATCGTGCCTGACCTGAACTGGGCGGGATTTTATTTCTTGCGCGATGGCGAGCTCATTCTTGGGCCGTTCCAAGGCAAACCCGCCTGCGTACGCATTCCCGTATTGCCTCAACCAAGAGGCGTTTGTGGTGCGGCTGCATTTGAACGCAAGACCCAACTGGTCACCAACGTCCACGATTTTCCCGGGCACATCGCTTGCGATTCGGCGTCGAACTCGGAAATCGTGGTGCCACTGATTGTTGGCAACCAAGTCATAGGCGTATTCGATATCGACAGTCCAACATTGGCACGTTTTGATCGCGAAGACCAGGCCGGAATCGAGCAATTGGTGAAGACATTTTTGGAGATGACCGACGTGTTGCCAAAGGGCTAATGCGATGACGACGCGCCGTGATGTACTTCGCGCGACCGCAGTGCTACCCGCTCTTGGCGCGCTGCCGGCAGTCGGCGGTTCGGTATCAAAACTAACCTGCGAACCGCTAGCGGGGCATTTCACGCACGAATCGGTACGGCTCTGGATTCAGGCTGATGACAGCGTGAATGCCACGGTCGTTTTCAAGCCTGCCAAAGCCGCAGGGTTTGCATCTGCAAGCTCCGTCAATGTCCAGCTGGAAGCGGCGCGCGCCAATTCTGCTACCGTTGAAATCTCTAAGCTGAGGGCGGATACCCGCTACGAATTCGCCGTTACGCTCGGCGCGGGCAGTGAAGGCAAAACACGTCACTTCCGCACGGCACCCGCGCCAGATACCGCGCCGAAAGATTTCCGCGTGTACATGGGCTCATGTGCGTACACGGAAGCGATGTCACCCGCGGGCAATCCGTACGGCGACGAGTTTCAAATCTTCGATACGATAGCCGGACGAATCAATACCGATACCCTGCCAAATTTCATGTTGTGGCTCGGCGACAATTTCTATCTCAGACCAAAGGGAAAATTCCTCAGCGAAGCGGATTTTTCCAGCGTTGCGCGCATGGAGGCGCGCTATCGCAACGTTCGCGCGATGGATATGTTCCAGAAATTGTTCGCCGCCACCCACCACTACGCGATCTGGGATGATCACGACTATGGGCCGAATGATTCATTCCAATCGTTTGAGTTCAAGGCCGACGCGCTGAGATTGTTCAAGCAGTATTGGCCGAATCCGGACATGGGTTCAATGGAGCTGCCGGGTACATGGACCTCATTCAAACATCAGGATGCCGAATTCTTTTTACTCGATGACCGTTTTTATCGCGATGACGAGAAAGCTGAGCCAAGCAGCAGCAAGGCGATGTTCAGCCCTCAACAAATCGGATGGTTGCAGAAGTCACTTGCGAACTCCAAGGCTACCTTCAAGCTGGTGTGTAACGGCAGCCAGCTGTTGAGTGAGGACGAGAACGGCCATCATTCCGGCTGGCACAATTACCAGACGGAGCGCGATGCTTTTCTCGCCTGGCTGGCCAAGCAGAAAATCACCGGTCTGGTGTTTCTTTCCGGTGACCGCCACAACACGCAAGTGTTCCGGCTCAAGCAGGGCGACGCACCTGTCGTCTACGAATTTTCCTGTTCGCCATTTACCTCTCGCCTTTCCAAGCTCAGTAAAAAGGACCGCGCCAATCCGCGCTTCGTCGACGGACTCGGCGTGGAACAACGCAATTTCGGCACACTTGAATTCACTGGCGCAGGCGATTCGCGAAAGATTATCGCCTCATGTTTTGATGCCAATGGAAAGCGATTCTGGCAGCGCACGCTGGCGTCGGCCAA
>JANMZU010000721.1:0-3766 GCA_031383585.1 Betaproteobacteria bacterium | reverse complement strand
GAGCCATATCTTGCCGAGTTCAACAATCGCGACGAATGAACTTACGACACTCGGGGCCTGTGCTTTTCTACCTAGAAAAAGCAGTTGACGCTCTGAATTGATAGCGATTCTCTATACTGGGCGCTGGTTTCCGGTCGTTTTTCAGCCAAGGGAGGGCTCACCCAATGGGTGAAGCAAAACGCAAGGCATTGGCGAGTTCACATGAGCCGATTGCACTCGACACCTTTGGCTGAAAAACCACCGGAAACCCGCGTCCAGTATAGAGAATCGCTATCACTTCAGAGCTTCAACTGCATTTTCTAGGTAGAAAAGCACAGGCCCCGAGTGTCGTAAGTTCATTCGTCGCGATTGTTGAACTCGGCAAGATATGGCTCGACCGGCGTCTTCTTCCCCAGGTAACCCAATTGCCGAAGCGGCTCGATACCGGCGTCGACCAGATTGCGCCAGAAATCGTCTGAGTTGAATTGCGCTGGACGATATTGGCGCGCGCCGGGTTTGTTCCAATCCAGCCACGGTCGCGCTTGATCGATGTGCACGCCGATGCTCGAATTGAGGATCACGACTTTGCCCACAGATTCAATCACGCCCTTGGTGATGCTGCCCGCTGTCGACGCTACGGTGCTGACGATGTCGGCGTCACCGACACGGCACGAGTAACCGGCGATCTCGGCCACATTGCCGTATGGCGTACAGCGCTGGCCGCGAAACCATTGACGGGCTAGCGCGAATTTGCCTGCCAGCGCGTTGGGCGTGCCGTCGTTGGTGAATTTGCATTCATTGAAAACAAAGCCGAATTTGCTGTGGGCATTGGTGCTCGGGGCGGTCGCGTAAGAGATACTTTTACGCTCGCCCAGCGACTTTATTTCCGAGCGATAGAAATACGCCGTCGCGTTGCCGAAGATAAAGTCGGTATCGCCTTCAATGTATGACTTGTGGAAGAAACTGCGCACTATTCTGTCCAAGGCTGACGCAGTCAGAAACAAGGTGTCCTGATAGCCAACGAAACGTACGTTCTCGAACTGCACTTTATCGGCGTCTTCGACCATTACCGCCACTGCCTGATTAAAGGTCTGCACGAGTTGCGTCGCGATAGCAGTCGGCACGGGCTGCACCACCGGGCCACGGTTCCAGGTATTTTCAAAAGTGATATTTTTGGCCTGGAAGCCATTATTGCGGATCCACGCGATGGCTGAACCTTGCGTGGCGACAATAGGTTTGTCTTTCAGTGATTCATACATTGCAGTGATCGACGGCTCTGCATTTATAAACTGCGCGCCAAATCTGTTCGTGTAACTTTCCCCAGGCGCACCAGCGTGCAGATCAGCGCTGATTCGCGTGTTGGCTGCGTTCTCGTCGTTGCTATAGAGCGTGATTGGCGCGGTCGACGCGGGGACGTAGACGAGTTCGCGATAGACGCCAGGCTTGATGAGCACGAACATACGGTTTTTGCTGCCGGTTGCTGCACTGTCGCCAACGGCTTTGCTGATCGCTGCCTGCACAGAATTGAATATCGCCTTGCCATCAGCGTTGGCAGCGGCATCGACGGTGTAATCGGGCTTCAGCGGTGCATTTTTCACGAGTGGGTCAGATAGCGGATCCCATGGATCAATCGTCTCGGCGCCGATCATGCCGCTGTACTTCAATACTTCGGCGTGAGAAAAGGCAAGCGCCTGTGCAGCGGTCAACTGTGGTCTTCTCGGGTTCGACTTTGCTACGATGTCGCCGGTTGGGAAGGATACAAAACTGGTGTCGCATGGCTTGCCGGTTCCAGCGGAAGAGGTGCCGGTCACCTGTACGCCCTCCCCATTCAGCATGAGCGAAACCGGCCCCGGGCCAACTGAAAGATTTGCGTTTGCCAGCTGCATCGTTGGATTGCCATCAATCACCACATCATTGAGCTTCGCGATGAGCGGATGATCGGCATCAATGCCACGCAAGATGATGCGCCCCGGTGTGTGGCTGCGGATGTGTTCGAACGAGATGTCTCGGTAGACTGGAATCTTGTTGCCAGTTGCGGTGCGGTCGTACCGCGTGTCGATGTCCAGCGGTGCACGCACATTGCGCATACAGACATGGCGATAGCGCACATTGCGCACCTGCCCGCCACGCGATACGTCGCTCTTGATACGCAGCCCCGATGTCGAGCCATCCATGCTGAGATGCTCGACCAGCACATTACGCACGCCGCCCTCGGTCTCGCTACCGATCGACATGCCGTGGCCGTTATAGAAATGATTGTGGATGATCGAAATGTTCTCGCTCGGGCCATTGTGGCCGGCTTTGATGGCGACGTTGTCATCGCCGGTGCGAATGAAGCTATGCGCGATGGTGACGTTGCGCGAAGAAATCGGGTCGATGCCATCGGTATTGCGCGCGTCGCTCGGCGTATCGATTTTCACGCCCCATGCGGTGAAGCCATCGACGCGATTCAAGGTGACGTGAAAATTGGGGGAGTTGCGCAGTGTGATGCGGTAAAGCGTGAAATCGCGCGAATTTAGGATCTCGATCAAGCGCGGCACATTCTGGCGGGTTTTCTCTTTTTGGGCACGGCGTGCAATCTGCCACCAGGTCTCAGTCTTGCCCGCGATGAGCTGGCCGCCCTGCCCGTCGATAGTGCCGCCCCCCATGATGCCGCTTCCGGTTGTGGCGTCGGCGCTGATAAGCGCTTTACAGCCTTTTCCGCTCGCATCATTGCTGCCGCAGGATCGTTGGCCCTTGTCATAGGCGCGCGAATCCGTGCTGGCGTAAAGCGTGACACCGGCATCGACGAGCAATGTCACACCGCTCTTCAACGTGAGTGGCCCCGCGTTAAATGCGCTCTTGCTGCCGTCCACACCCGATGCCAGTCGCACAGCGTGCCCACGCTGACAAGTGTCGAGCGCACGTTGAATGCGAAATGTATCGTCAGCCTGCCCGGGCGCAGCGGCGAAAGTTGCGGTCGCAACCAGTGCGGCGCATACGGGCGGAACCACGGGCTCGATGACGCTGCGCGTGTCCTGCGCTGGCGAGACACCGGGTACCATTAACAGCGCCAGACAGAACAGACGCCGCATTCCGAGCCGGATCATCGCGCAGGGTTGTCCGCTTTGATCTGGGCAGCGAGCGATGGCACTGCTTGCGTCAGTTCCTGTTCAACCATGCGGGCAAAAAATGCAGCGCCTTTTGCGCCGAGATGGGTGTAGTCAAACCTGCTCTTGGCGGTCGAGCCGTTCGCGTCTGTTTTGGCGATATCCGTAGCGTTGACGACGTGTGATGGCAACTTTTTCGGCGGCGGCTCCTCTGCCATTGTGTCGGCTTCGGCCGATCCCATTGCGGTCACCGCTGCAGCACTTTTTGCATTCAGATCGAGAATGATTGCCTGCCTTGTTTCAGCAACGCGTCGCGTTGCATCGGCCCAGGGCTTCAAGTCGTTCTGCAAGACGCCCTCGCGAAATACCCGTCTTGTCAGCGGCGTCACCAGCACCGGAACGGCGCCCAGACTTTTCACGTCGTCGACATAACGGGCAATGTTGACCGGAAATTCAGTAGCGAGATCGGTGGACCTGCCAGGTTTGCCCGGCTGATCGTTGTGGCCAAACTGAATCAGTACATAAGTCGTCGGCGCTGCGGCCTTCTCGCGTAGCAAACTCATCACGTTGTCCCAGAGACCTTCCGCACGGAAACTCCCGGAGCTGCGCCCGCCTCTGGCGAGATTGATGCATTTGACGTTTGCGCGAAACGCAGCACAGAGTGCATCGCCGTAACCGGTTCGCGTTGCCATCGTCGA
>JANMZU010000683.1:0-2016 GCA_031383585.1 Betaproteobacteria bacterium | reverse complement strand
ACCCGCAGGAACCGAACTGCGAATGGCGCAACGTGCTTTCGAGCCACGTTGAACAAGCCCCAACCGTCATCACCAGCTTTCCACGGTTCGTCAAAGGCAGAAAACCAGATGAAATTCAGCGGGCCACTACCCGAGGCTCGGGAGGCATCTCTCCACGCGTTCAGGTCAGCATAGTGCATCTGCTGGTTGACTTGATGCGCCCTGAACGCCAGGGCGGATGTATTGGTAGCCTTCCAGCCTGTTTCACCAATCACAATGGGCATTGCGGAATGCCCCTTCAGGTTGAGGAAAGTGCGCACATAGGCATAGTCTTCCTTGGCTGAAGCAATGGCCGCTGCCATCATTGCTGCGGCGCGTAGTGGTCCTTCTGGTACGGACTTTTGCTTATAGTCCCACAGGCCAGGCGTAAACTCGCTGTCATTGAGTGGATAAATGTGAACCGACGCAAAGTCGATCACATTAAGGATGAGAGCCGGGTCGCCTGAGCCGCCCGGTTGTCCCGCATAAAAACTCCAACCATCGTCGGTGGTTACTGGTTGGGCAATTTGATTACGTACTTTGGTGATGAACTGAGCTACTTTGATCGTTGTTGCTTGATGGCCTGACCAGTCAGCGAGGGACTCATTACCCACACTCACCGCCAGCACGATGTTGGGATAGGTATTTGCCAGAGTAACTGCCGCCGCCATTCCTGCCTGGTTGTCGGCTTCAATCTGCGCTTTGACGATTGGGTTAGTGACGTAATTGTCGCCCTGAATCCAAGTGCCAAGGTGCACCTTCATATCGAGGCTGTTTTCGTTGATGACCTCGACAATGATCTTCCCGTCGTCAGTCGTGTTAAACAAACGAATCATGCGAATATTCGCGGCAATCAATATTTGCATGTCTTGCAATATGTTTGCCTTCATCGATGCGATTTTTGCGTTCCGAGTGGCTGCATCCGGGCTATTCAACACGGCAATTTCAGCTTCGCGGTTATTCGTTCTCCACGAGCCGTAGTTCACTGCGCGACGAGCCGCATATTCGGGGCTTAGCGGGCGAATCGTCACAGCTTGTGATGGCACAAAGCCATTGGTGCCGTTGCCACCGGTGCTAGCGGGTCCACCACCGCCACAAGCAGCAAGAACGACGGCCGCGACACACAGCAGTGTGGCCCGGATACTTGCAGCCATGGAAATGGACTTGGTACTGAATTCTGTGAGTTTCATTGGCTTGCCCTTAAATTTGGAAGGATCAGAACACGTACTCAAGGCCTGTCAGGACCGACGTGCCGCCTCTGGCGATACGCGAATCGACGTCGGTAAATGCGTTATTCGCCGGGCTGGATATTGGCGACAGACCAATCCTGCCGTAGCGCGAGGAACTCACCTCCCAGTAAATGTTGAATCCATTACCGAAGTTATATTCCAGCCCGAGTGACGCGACTGTGAGCGTGTTACTTTGACCTCGCTCGCTTGGATTGCTGGTCTTTCCTTTGCCCAAGTACATGATGCCGGCCTTACTCAGCCATTGGCCCATGCGATACCGAGCGCCGAGCATGTAGTCGTTTGACGTCACCGGATGGCCACGGTAGAAAAAACCGGCAGGAATGCCCGTGGTGAAATTCGCGGTACTCCAATCGACATTGAAGGCGTCATTCCATTCCCCTCCTGTGCCGGCGCAATTCTCGAACCTCAAATAGGTGATGCAATCCTTGGAGAAGGGAGGTGGTGGAAAGAGTTGAGCAACTGTTTGTGTAGCGAGTGCACCGCTCCAGCGATTTCGTCGCAGGCCTCCCGACAGTTCAAGCTTGGTATCAACTTGGTAGCGCGCCAAAATCTGAGCAGTGCTTTGCCCTGAGCCACCAATCCGATTGTCCCAGGCTGCCTCGCGCACCGGCTCGTAAAACAATGCCTGGCCAAATGCGAGTGGCTTGCCGTTCCGGGTATCCTGAAAGGTCAAGTCAACCAGCAAATCACCCTTGCGATATTGTGCCCAAAGCTCCAGGAAATATGGTTTGTGAATCTTGAAATCAGT
>JANMZU010000664.1:0-4227 GCA_031383585.1 Betaproteobacteria bacterium | reverse complement strand
CCATCACCTTTGCCGCTCGGCAGATCCGAGGTCCGCAGGTTGTACGCGCGACCATTGGCATCGATCAAAATGACCGGCCAGATCGTACGTATCCTGGTGATCGCAAGCGGCCCATCGCCATCCTTCCAGGTGAGCGCGGCCTCATCGATTTCGTGCCCGCTACGAAGCCGGATAAAACCATTGCGGGAGAGGATTACTGTGACCGGTTCATCGGCCACCGTTTCAATCCTGGATGCGGTGATTTTTTCGGCCGCTTCCAGAAGCGTGCGGCGGGCATCACCGAATTGCTTCGCGTCCTTGTCTATTTCATCCGCAACAAACTTCCGGAAATCGGGCTCGTTTGCCAGCAGGTTCTCAATCTCGCCGCGCTCTTCGCCGAGCTTACCGATTTCCTGTTCGATCTTGATGCCTTCGAGCCGGGCGAGCTGGCGCAGGCGAATTTCCAGAATGTCTTCGGCCTGAATGGCCGACAACTTGAATTTGGCGATCAAAGCCGCCTTAGGGTCGTCGGACTCGCGAATGACTTTGATGATTTTCTCAATGGACAGGAAGGCGATCATGCGGCCATCGAGAATATGCAAACGGCGCGTGACGTCGTCCAGACGATATTCCAGTCGGCGGGTAACCGTATCGAGCCTGAATCGCGTCCATTCCCGTAAAAGGGTGCCGAAAGAGGCTTGCTTTGGCTTGCCGTCGAGGCCGATCGAGACCAGATTGATCGAGGAGTTTTCCTCAAGGCTGGTATTGGCAAACAGCAGTGCCGTCAGTTCTTCCGGTGTAACGTTGCGCGTGGTCGGCTCGATGATGATGCGAACCGGGTGGTCCTGGTCGGAGTCGTCCCGCATGGTATCGAGCAGCGCAGCAAACGCATTTTTGATCCGCGTTTGATCTGGCGAGAGTGCTTTCTTGCCGGCTCTGATCTTCGGGTTGAGGCATTCCTCGATTTCAGTGAGCACTTTCGCCGTACTCGTATTGGGCGGCAGCTCGTTAACGATGATGCGCCACTGTCCCCGGGCCAGTGGCTCAACTGACCAGCGTGCTCGTACCCGAACCGCGCCGCGACCGGTGACATAAGCGGCCTGAATCTCGGCCACACTGGAGATGATCTGGCCGCCACCCGGAAAGTCCGGTCCCGGCACCATGTTCGCAATCTCCTCATCTGTCACCGCTTCCGCACCGGCCCTGATGATCTTGCGGCACGCCGCGACAATCTCGCGCAGATTGTGTGAGGGGATATTGGTGGCCATGCCCACGGCAATGCCCATGGCACCATTCAACAACAGCACTGGAAGGCGCGCCGGCAGCGAGCCGGGCTCCTTCATCGTGTTGTCGTAGTTCGGAACGAAATCGATCGTCCCCTTGTCCAGTTCCGCCAACAGGATCTGTTCGGCGAATTTTGTCAGACGGACTTCTGTGTAGCGCTGCGCGGCGGGCGAATCACCATCGCGCGAGCCAAAATTTCCTTGTCCATCGATCAAGGGATACCGGAGCGAGAAGTTCTGCGCCATTCGTACCGCAGCGTCATACACTGAGGCATCACCGTGTGGATGGTACTTGCCAATAACATCGCCGACGATGCGGGCCGATTTCTTGTGGGGACTGTCATGGCGGTTGTTGAGTTCGTGCATGGCAAACATGATCCGGCGCTGCACCGGCTTCAGGCCGTCGTCGACCTGGGGCAGGGCGCGGCCGCGAACCACCGACATGGCGTAGTCTAGATACGCGCGTTCGCAGTGTACGTGCGCGTATTCGGTAAGTCCGTCGCTGGCAGGAGGAGGAAGGCTAAAAGACAGTTGTCCGGCGGGGGTATGGTTGGTACTTGTCATCAATTCTTCCTTAAATATCCAGGTCGGCTTTATCGCCTTCGCGTTCCAGCCATGCACGACGGGCGGCGGCTTCGCCTTTGGCCATCAGCAGTGTCAGCATCCTGTTTGTTTCGCCGATGCTGTCTTCGGTCACGACAATCTGTAGCAGGCGGCGGGTTTCGACCATCATCGTCGTTTCCTTTAGCTGATCGGGATTCATCTCGCCCAGCCCCTTGAAGCGGCTGGTCGCTATTGCCTCTTTCTTCACGCCCTCTTTTTCCAGTTGGGAAAGCATCGCGTCGCGTTCTCCGGCGTCGAGAGCAAACAGGCGGCGCTCAGGGCGGCCCTTGCCTTGCGAGGCAACTTTGATTGCAAACAAAGGAGGGCGCGCGATGTAGAGGCGACCAGCTTCGACAATCTTCGGGAAGTGGGTAAAGAATAGCGTGACAAAGAGTGTCTGTATGTGCGCGCCATCCACGTCAGCGTCACTCATGATGATGATCTTGCCGTATCGCAGGTTGTCGAGAACAGAATTTCGCGCATCGCGGCCATGGGGATCAACGCCAATTGCCACGGCCACGTCATGAACTTCGACATTACTGAACAACTCGCCGCGGGCAACTTCCCAGGTGTTGAGAATTTTTCCTTTCGCCGGAAGCACCGCCTGGAATTCGCGATCGCGCGCCTGTTTTGCCGAGCCGCCAGCCGAATCGCCTTCGACGATGAAGAGTTCATTGCGGCCGATGTCTCGCTCGTTGCAGTCTGTCAGTTTGCCGGGAAGTGTTGCCGCACCCGATCCTTTGCGCTTCTCGACCGACTTCGATGATTTGCTGCGGGCAAGGGCAGTCTTCACCACCAATTCAGCGATCTTCTTGCCATCCTCTACATTGGCGTTCAACCAGACGTCCAGCGGATCTTTCACACGCGAACTGATGAGGCGCATCGTGTCGCGGCTGGTCAACGTGTCCTTTGTCTGCCCCTGAAACTGTGTGGCCAGTACTTTGGCTGAGAGTACATAGCGACAATTGCGCCAGACGTCGTCTGCCTGCAGCGTGATATTTCGCGGTAGCAGCCCATGGTGAACGCAGAAGTCCTTGATTGACTCATAGAACGCCGCACGCAGACCCGCCACATGCGTGCCGCCATTCGCGGTGGGAATGAGGTTAACGAACGACAGGCCGCCGGAGATTGAGTCCGCCCAGGCCGCCGCCCAGGAGGCACCCTCACCTTCGGCAAAGCCGCTGTCATCGCCCGCCACATAGCGCTCACCGGAAAAAATCGGGCTCACATACCCTTCTGAGGGCAGATCCTCGGCGAGGAACGATTTGAGCCCGTCCGCGTAGCACCATTCCTGCGTGGTCCCGGATGCTTCGTCGGTAAAGCTCACCTTCACATTTGGCAGCAGTACGGCCTTTGCCTTCAATATCTGTGTGAACTCGGCATGCTTGATCTTTGGTGAATCAAAGAATTGCGGATCCGGCCACGCGCGCACGGTCGTCCCGGTATCGTTGGCCGGCGTGCTACCGATCTTTTGCAGCTTGTCCTTCACATGTCCGGCTTCGAAAGCAATTTTATGTCTTGCACGTTCGCGCTTGACCTCAACTTCGAGGCGGGTAGACAGTGCGTTGGTCACACTCACGCCGACCCCATGCAAACCGCCAGAGAAGCCGTAGGCGCTCCCGCCTCCCGCTGTCTTCGAGAATTTTCCGCCGGCGTGCAATTTGCAAAAAACCAGTTCGACAGTAGGGACTTTTTTCTCGGGATGCAGTCCCACCGGAATGCCACGGCCGTTGTCGATGACAGAGAATGAGCCATCGGTGTGAGCGATTACGCTGATCCTGGTCGCGAACCCGGCGAGCGCTTCGTCGCACGCGTTATCGACCACCTCCACGATGATGTGCGCAGGATCGATTGTGCGGGTGTACATACCGGGGAGCTTTCTGACTGGCTCCAATCCCTCCAGTATCTGGATGGACGATTCGTTGTAAACGGGTGGCTTTGAAGACACGTGCTACCTTTCTGATGGGGGCGCCGCTTGAGCGGGCGAATCGAGCCTTGTCTGTCGAGGCTCGCTTTGAGGACGGTGTCGATGCCCGGTTTTTTGCCGATCTGCGACATTTACAATCTGCGTCGCCCCGGCGATTCTGACCAACTCTTTCGCCGAGACTCGGATTTCTATACCGGAAGTCAGCAAGAAACGTGAGCATTCTGGTGGGTTTCCAGGCAGTCCTGCATAAATCTCAGTCGATCCTGAATCGAAAGAAATAGGGAATGTTGTGAGGTGGAAATATGGCGGTGAGGTTGTTGCGCATCGCCCAGGGGATGATCGCCTGATGCAAAGGTAGCGCCGGTAATTCGGCGTTGATAATCAACAATGATTCCCGGGTCATTGCGTCCCGCTTTTGTCTGTCGGGTTCAATTC
>JANMZU010000636.1:0-2829 GCA_031383585.1 Betaproteobacteria bacterium | reverse complement strand
GTTCCCGAAAACCCAGCGCGGTCAGGATTTGATGGTCGATGCGCCGTCGGCCGTGCCAGAAAAGCAGTTGCGCGATTTGCATATCAAGTTGCGCAATGTGGCAGCGCCGGCGAAAGCAGAATAAATCGGCTAACGCGTTCTGGCGGGCATTTTTCGGCCGCAACGTAAAAGCGGGCACTACTGAAGAAGCTGTTGGTGCCCGCCTGATTCGATCCAATCAGAACTTTTTCCAGAGCCGGACGAAGTACGACGCGCCGTTCAGGCCGAATTGCACGCTGTCATAAATGAAGCCGTTATCAGTTTCGTTCGGATCCTGCCTGCTAGGTTTGACATTGAAAATATTGGTGCCGCCAAGGGTGAGTTTGGTCGTCTTGTCAAAGCTGTAAGTGAGACTGAGGTCAGCAGAAGTTTTCGGCTCATATCTGGCATTCGGAACCCCGGCGGCGGTTCCCGAAAACGTACCCAGCGTCTGTGCGCCGAAATGGATCACCTTGAAGTCGGTTTCCAGCGGGCCGGTCACATAATCGAAGCCTAATGTCGCTTTGGCGCGCGGGCCGCCTTGTTCGATGAACAGACGCTCGCGCTCGGACAACAGCACATCCTCGAAACCTGCCAGTGACCTGGGCGCCTTGACGCCGGTGACCTCGGTCTTGCTGTAGTTCATGGCGAGGAATGTCGACAGCTTGCCAGCGCCGACATCAGCTTTGTGCGATACCGTCAGGTCAAGCCCCCTGGTATTGGTATTGACCGAGTTCACGAAAAACTGTGCCTGGCCAACGCCCAGTCTGCGCAGTATTGACCCTAAGGCCGGGAAATTGTTCTCATCGAATCGGCCGGATAACACGATGCGATCATCAATGGCAATGCGATAGAGGTCCGCAGTGACAGCGAGCGTCTTTGATGGGCTCCACGTGAAGCCGAGCGTGTAGCTATTCGATTTCTCCTCCTTGAGCTTGGGAATGCCGGCCGCATTGGCAATCGCGCTGCCGTTGGGCGCAAGCACCACGTCCAGCGGTACTCCGCTGATGAAGTCGGTAAATGTCGACGAGAAGTAAACCTGTTGCAACGATGGCGCGCGGAAGCCGGTGCTACCCGATCCGCGCAGCAAAAACTGCTCGTCAAGCTTGTAGCTGGCGGCGAGTTTGCCGGTGACCGTTGAGCCGAAGTCGCTGAATTTTTCAGCGCGCAGCGCGGCCTGGGTCTTGAACTGCGCGGTGAAATCGGTCTCCACATCGAGGTAAGCGGCAAGACTGTTGCGGTTGCGGTCAGTCTGGTCGCCTGGCTGAAACCCCGGGAAACCCTGGCTACCGGCATTGCCACCAAAGCCGACGCCGTCGGCATCGACGTACGAACCGCGCTCACCTGGGGTGATCTGGTAATTCTCGCGGCGGTATTCGGCACCGAAGGCGAGGTTCAGGCCGCTGGCAATACCTGGGTAAAAGCGGCTCATGTCGAAATTGGTTGTGAGTTGCGCAAACGAAAAGCCACCGGCATCAAAGGCGGTCGGACTGATGCCCTTGCCACCGGCGAGCAGATCCCTGTTGGCGACCGAAGCGTTGAGCGTGTTGTTGATGTTGTAGCGCAGCCGGTTGTAGCCGTAGGTCTGCGAAATATCGGCATTCCAGTCGCCGTATTGGCCACGATGGCCGACCGTCATGTATCGGTCGTCGATATCGCCGTCGATAAACGGCACAAAGCCACGCGGATA
The DNA here is from genome assembly GCA_031383585.1 of Betaproteobacteria bacterium. Taxonomy (GTDB): domain Bacteria; phylum Pseudomonadota; class Gammaproteobacteria; order Burkholderiales; family Usitatibacteraceae; genus UKL13-2. Next base: position 1,121 of record JANMZU010000636.1, on the reverse strand, counting down.
CAGCGCAGCCGAGTTCCGCGACGGGATATCGTCGGAGCCGATGCCGCCTCGCGCAAATGCTGCTGAAGACGCCTCGCGGGTCTGATTGCCGAGTGTGAAATAGAACTTGGCGGTGTCGCTGGTCGGCAGCTCACCGTTGGCGTAGAGGGTCGCGTTCATGGATTTGGTGTCGCCGATGATGCGCGGATTACCGGCCTCCGCCCGATTGGAGCGGCCGCGATCGAGGTACTCGGCGGTAATGCCCACGACGCCTTTCTCGCCCACCTGCAGACCGCAGTATGCCGAGGCGAGGCTATTCTTGCCGTCACCGGCGGAATACTGGCCATAGCCAAACACCGTCTCGCATCCAAGGCGCTTCTTTAGGCCGATGTCGATTACGCCTGCAATCGCGTCCGAGCCGTACTGCGCTGCGGCGCCATCGCGTAATACCTGCACGTTTTCAATCGCCAGCAGCGGGATGGCGTTCATGTCAGTGCCGGTATTGCCGCGATTGCGCGCGCCGAACAGATTCACCAGCGATACCGTGTGGCGGCGCTTGCCGTTTATCAGCACCAGCGTCTGGTCCGACCCCAGCCCGCGCAATGCCGCTGAGTCGATCAAGTCGGCACCGTCGGCACCAGTCTGGCGGGTCGAATTGAACGATGGGGAAATGTACTGCAACGTTTGCGCCAGATCGAACTGCCCGCCTTGCTCAGCCACCTTGGTCATGGGGATGAAATCTACCGGCACCGGCGTATCGGTAGAGGACGCATTTGCGCGGCGGGATCCGACGACATTAATGGTTTCGACCACGGCCGGTTCGTCCTTCTTCGGAGCAGCAGGCGCGGTCTGGGCTGACGCCGCAGGTATCGCAATGGCCCCATAGAGGGCGATCAGCACCGCACGGCGCATGGCGGGTGAGGATTTGAGAGTTTTCGGATAGGCGGGCATGGTCATGAGCAGATTCCCTGTCGATTTAGAGGTGATTGAGTGGCGTAAAGGCTGCGCCACTCTGTTCTTGCGAGCGGTTGTTTGCGACTAGGTAACCGCAACGGAGATTGTCAGGTATCCGCGCGGGTACCGCAAGGCGCAACCTTGTCTAGTGGTTTATGAATCGGAGTGCGCGACTGGTCCAACTATCA
>JANMZU010000633.1:0-5309 GCA_031383585.1 Betaproteobacteria bacterium | reverse complement strand
AGATGGACAGGGATCACTTCGCTCAGGAATTTATCTTGACGTGTTGCGTGCGTTCCGGCGAGAGGGCATTGACATCCCCTATCCACAGCGCGAAATCCGCGTGATGCCATCGACCGACGTAATCACCACGAACGTCGACATGGGCGCCACAGGAAATCCATAAATTAATTATTTAAAAATCAATGGATTACACTTTTTCACAGTCGGTAACGTCGATTCGGCGTAAACTGCCCCAACAATAAGTTGAATCCTTTCTACTGGAGTTCTCTTGCTATCTATCCCTGATTTCTTTGCGACAGGCCTGATCGACCTGCCTTGGTGGGGCTACGTCGTTGTGACTATCGCACTCACCCACGTCACTATTGCTGCGGTGACGATTTACCTGCACCGCGCGCAGGCGCATCGCGGGCTGGACTTGCATGCAATTCCAAGTCATTTCTTTCGTTTCTGGCTATGGCTCACCACTGGACAGGTAACCAAAGAGTGGGTTTCAATTCACCGCAAACATCACGCCAAGTGTGAGACAGCTGAAGATCCACACAGTCCACAGATTTATGGCATCAAGAAAGTCGTCACGCAGGGCGCAGAACTCTATCGCATCGAGTCCAAAAAAGCCGAAACGATGGAAAAGTACGGCCATGGCACGCCTGACGACTGGATGGAGCGCAACGTCTACTCGGCATTTAGCTGGCAGGGCGTAGGTCTGATGCTGATTACCAATCTGATCCTGTTTGGCCCCGTAGGCGCCGCCATTTGGGCCGCGCAAATGATTTGGATCCCTTTTCACGCGGCCGGCATCATCAACGGCGTCGGTCACTATTGGGGCTATCGTCACTACACGGTCAACGATACCAGCACCAACATAACGCCGATTGCGTTCTGGATCGGTGGCGAAGAGTTGCACAACAACCATCACGCGTTTCCAACATCCGCCCGGTTTTCGATGCGCTGGTACGAATTCGATCTGGGCTGGCTGTATATCAACGCCTTGTCTTTTCTGGGTTTGGCAAAAATCCGCAAAGTTGCACCGCGCCCGCGCTTTGACATGAGCAAGGTAGTCTGCGATGCCGAAACTTTGCAGGCGGTAATCGCACATCGCTATGAAATCGTCACCAAGTACACCAGAACGTTGAAGTCTACCTGTGCTGCTGAAATCGGTCGGCTGCGCGCTGACGGTGTTGCGACATCGCTCACCAGTCTGCGTGAAGGCAAAGCCGTAAGGAATTTCAGGCAATGGCTAAAAGCAGATGCAGATCAGCTCACCGCGGACCAACGCGCCACGCTCAATGAAACATTGCAATACAGCTCAGTGCTAGAGACGGTTTACTCCTTCAGACAGGACCTTGCCAAATTGTGGGAGCGCTCGACACTTTCCAAAGAAGAACTGGTTGCGAAGTTGGAAGATTGGTGCAGCCGCGCGGAGGCAACCGGTATTGCCCAACTGCAACAATTTTCGCGGCAGTTGCGTAGCTACGCGTAGCCGTAGATTGGTTGACTAGAGAGCGCCCGCGAAAGCGGGCGTTTTACTTTGTGCCTCTCCAATCTGGATAGCAGGCCGAAAAGCAAATAGCCCAGTCAATGACTGGGCTATTTGCTTTTTCAACCGTCTCGCCCCTTGCCTTGACACGCAACGGCGCTGCAGTACCGTTTATTTCAGCTTGGTTTCTTTGTAAGCAACGTGCTTGCGAGCCTTGGGATCAAACTTCATGATCTCCATTTTTTCAGGCATGGTTTTCTTGTTCTTGGTGGTCGTGTAGAAGTGACCCGTGCCAGCGGTCGATTCGAGTTTGATTTTCTCTCTCATGATTCGTCCCTTAGATGGCTACGCCGCTGGCGCGCAGATCGGCCAAAACAGCATCAATACCGTTCTTGTCAATCGTACGAAGGCCAGCGTTGGTCAGGCGCAGGCGCACCCAACGGTTTTCAGATTCGACCCAAAAGCGGCGATACTGCAAATTTGGCAGAAAGCGACGCTTGGTTTTATTATTTGCGTGGGAAACATTGTTACCCACCATTGGAGCTTTTCCAGTTACTTGGCAAACGCGTGCCATAGTGCACCTCATTAAACAGTTTAAAGACGCGGACCGAAAACACCGGTTCCATTAATTGTTGATGTCTGCCAAGGCCACAAAAAAACTACCCGCGCCCAAGACAGCCAAAAATTATACCAAAACCAAGCACTTGGCGCAACCTGCCAATCACGGCGCAATTGCCCAACATGCCTAAGCGCTGCTTTTGCGCTCTAACCGGCGCACAAGTACTGCGCTAATGCCATGGCGCTCGTTTAGCTAGAGGCGCTTCCCATTACCCCGCTTTGCCGCCGTTTTTAACGTACTTCTCAAGCCAGCGTTGCGATTCCCAAAGTCGGTGCAATACCGATTCACGTCCGCGGTAACCATGGTCCTCGTACGGAAGCAACACCAGCCGGGTGGTGCCGCCGAGCCCGCGTATGGCCTGAAACATACGTTCGCTTTGCAGGGGGAATGTGCCGGTATTGGAGTCAGCCTCGCCGTGAATCATCAGCATCGGCGTCTTTATTTGATCTGCGAAGGTGAATGGCGACATCTGGTTGTAAATGTCCCGCGCCTTCCAGAAGGTGCGATCTTCAGCCTGAAATCCAAAAGGCGTCAACGTCCGATTGTATGCGCCGCTTTCCGCTATGCCTGCGGCAAATAGTTTGGTATGCGCAAGCAGGTTCGCGACCATAAACGCGCCGTAAGAATGCCCACCCACCGCAATCTTGTTGCGGTCTGCCACACCGCGACGCACAACCTCATCAATTGCCGCTTCTGCGCTGGCAATCAACTGCGGCAAGTAAGTGTCATTCGGCTCTTTGCCAGTCTCCCCGACAATCGGCATGACAGGGTTATCCAGCACCGCGTACCCCTGGGTTAAGAACGGCAGCGGCCCACTGAAGCTCGGCCGCACATAGCGGTACGGTGAACCTGACACTTGACCCGCCGCTTCGGCCGAACGAAATTCACGCGGATACGCCCACATGACCAACGGCAATGGTCCATCGTCTTTTTTGTAGCCTACCGGCAGATATAGCGTCCCGGAGAGTTCAACGCCGTCTTTGCGCCGATAACGAATCACCTCTTTACTCACGGTCGCGATCGGGTTCTTGGGAGTCGCGAAGCGGGTAACCGCGTGGATGGCGCCTGTCTGTAGATCCCGAAGGTGGACGTTTGGCGCCTCGGTCGTGCTCTCACGCTGGAACAGCAGTCTCAGCGTGGGGCCATTATCAAAAATCGCGATCGGCGTTTCGTAAAAAGGAGGTTCTGAGCGAAAGAGCCGTTTAGCCTCTTTGGAGTCAAGATCAAAACGATCCATAAACGGACGCTCGCCCTCGGGCGTTGCCCCAGCGCCGCTCAGGTAGATCGCTTTACCGTCGGGGGAAAAATTGAGCAGGCGAATGCCGCGTGAATCAGACTCGGTGAGAGGCGTTCCCGGATCGCCATAGCGGTCCTCTGAAGACCGATCAAATAGCTTCATGGGCGCGCGCGCAGGATCGCTTGGCGAAATCTTCCACGTGACCACCCGGCGTGTTTTTCGCGAGGCCTCGACGATCAATGCAACGTCGTCCCGTCCCCAATAGGCAGTCTGGTAGCGCAGATCAACTTTCGCCAGAGACTGTGGCTCCCCCTCGAATGGGGCGCTGAGTGCAAATAGCTGGTCGCCCAACCCGTTGCGCCTTCCCTCCAGCGGTTGAACCCAGGTGATTGTCGCGGCTGTGTCGCCACGCCAAACATATTGACGCGGTCCTTTTCTAACCGCATCCGGGTCAAGCTCTTCGTCCTCTGCTAAACCCAAGTCTGACAAGACTTTGACCAGTTTGCCTGCGTCTTGATCGCGGGCATCACGAATCTCCGTCTTTAGCGGAAAGCGCGAAACTGGTACTGAGTATGAGTATGGCCGTCGCACGGTTTGCACCATTACAAACTCGCCATTTGGCGACGGCTGAAATGCGCGAACCAAGCCAGTAGCAAGTGGGCTAATTTTGCCGTCCAAGCCTATTGCGCCTATCTCAGAGGTGCCGTAATAGTCGAAAAGTGCTTCATCATGCGGCGACCTCAGCAAATCCTGATAGGTCCGAGCAGCATTGCGCTTGCCCAAGTTTTCCATGATTGCCGGCCCCGTTGCCACCTCCAAAGCCTTGGGCACGGCGCCCCGGCCCGCAGGTATCAAACTCGCGATCAGTGATTTCGAGTCGCTCTGCCAGACGAACGGCTTGCCTAGTGCCCCATTAAGATGTCGATCCGTTAGTCGTTTGGCGACAAAACCGTTGGTAGCATCGCCCAGAAACAATTCCACGGCGTGATCCTTGACCAGCGTGAAGGCGATTCGCTTGCCGTCCGGAGACCATTGGGCATCACCGATTCTGGCGCCCGGCGGCAAGCCGACAATCGACTTTTCAGTACCGTCAGCTATTTTCAATAACTTGATGCCTGTGGCCTGCGCGGCTCGACTCTGATTGTTATTGCGGGGATTTATGCGAATGCCAGCGAGGCGGATCTCCGGTTTTGCCAGTTCCGCAAGCGGCGGCAGCGCAGGTCGTTCAAGCAGCATCAGCCAGTCGCGATTTGGCGAAATAATGGTCTGCGGAATTTGTGGAGCGTCGACCATGTCGACAATCGCCTGCGGCGGGACTTGATAGCGGCCGGCATCTGTGCCGCTGTTTGCACCGACTGAAAAACATCCCAACAGCAACCCAAGCGCCGCCACATGAAACACGAATTGCGACGAGGTCGAATCATTGGCGATACGGGTTTTCTTGTTATTGTCCATGCGCGCTACGGTCCGGTCGTTGGCATCCAGCATCATACTCTTGGCGAGTTGGACGATGTGTTCCCCGCCGCCTGACAAAGATCAATAATCCTCAAACTAAAACAGCAGCCCTTCTTCAGCGAAAGACAAGGAGGCACCCGGCGCAACGATGAAGTGATCGAGTACCTTTACGTCCACCAATGCCAGCGCCTCCGCCAATGCTTTGGTCAGGGATCGATCTGCAGCGCTTGGGCTGGCCTCTCCGGACGGATGGTTATGCGCCAGAATTACCGATCCAGCATTGTGAGCCAGCGCTCGCTTTACGATTTCGCGAGGATAGACGCTGGTTTGCGTCAATGTGCCACGAAAAAGCTCCTCGACCGCGATGACCCTATTCTGAGCGGTCAGGAATACAGCGACGAAAACTTCATGTGGCAATCGCGCCAACGTCATGCGCAGGTAATCGCGTACGGCACGGGGCGAACTCAGTGAATCTGCCTGGTGAATCTCTTCCTCCAAAGCCCGCCGCCCGATCACGTCCG
>JANMZU010000627.1:0-7312 GCA_031383585.1 Betaproteobacteria bacterium | reverse complement strand
CGCGGCCATTGCACACGCGATGATGGGTATCAATGCCGTGAAGGGGGTGGAGATCGGTGCCGGCTTCCATTCCATCGAACAATTGGGTACCGAGCACTCGGACGAAATGTCGCCGGACGGGTTCATGTCAAACAATGCCGGAGGCGTGCTGGGCGGTATCTCTACCGGGCAGGACGTGACGGTATCCATTGCCATCAAGCCGACCTCGTCGATTCGACTTGATCGGCAAACCATCGATAAAGTCGGCAACCCGGTAGTTATCAATACCCACGGCAGGCATGATCCCTGTGTGGGCATCCGCGCGACACCAATAGCCGAAGCGATGCTGGCATTGGTGCTGATGGATAGGGCGCTTGTACACCGCGCACAAAATGGTGACGTGGTGACCAGTACGCCGCGAATTGCGGCGAATTCTTACAGCGCCTCGAAGGCTGCCCACCGCGGACTGGTAACTGACGATCCCGATCCGGCAGAAGCATAGAAAAACGTAGATTGAGCACTGGTGCGGTAATTGGCGCCAAAATGGCTGAAAATGGCCGCCACTATTGGTTCTACACGTTTTGACCGCAATTTTGCAGCCGTAATCAGGCAAAAGCGTTACTTGTCACCCAGCGTAAACACGCCGTCCCAGTTGTCGACGGGCTCCGTCAATGTGAAGTCCGACAGGTAAGACAAGTAGATATCTGCGATGGACGTGTAGCCAGACACCGGCCGCAGCGCACGAAAAATATCTTCAGCAGCATTCCAGCTGCGCGCACGGAATAATGCCAATGCCCGGTGGTGGCGGGCGACCAGATCGTGGCGCTCAGCATCAAGTTGCTCCGGCTTTCCCAGCGGTTGATAGATGCGTACCGGCGTGGATTTACCCCACACGCGTACCTTGTCGAGCTCAAGGTAAACGAGCTTGTTTGCCTTCGCCGCCGTGGCCTCGCCGACAATGGTTGGTACACCGTATCGCTTGGTAAGACTCTCCAGGCGCGATGCCAGATTGACGCCATCCCCCAGCACCGTGTAATTGAGACGGGAAGGCGAGCCGATATTACCCGCCACCACCCGCGAACTGTTCACGCCGATGCCAACATCCGGATTTGGCAGTCCTTCCTTCAACAACTCTGACGCCAGTTGGCGCATGCGTTGGTTGATCGCGAGGGCGGCAAGCACGGCGCGCTCTGGATCGTCGCTTCGGCCAATTGGGGCGCCGAACAACGCCATCACGCCGTCGCCAGTATATTTGTCGATGACCCCTGCGTGTTCATCGATGATTGCGTTGATCGCTGTAAGGTAGCGGTTGAGCAATGCAATGGCCACAGCCGGTGGATGATTTTCGCAGAGCGCTGTGAAGTTGCGGATATCCGTAAACATGACGGTAACATCGCGTTCCTCGCCGCCAAGCTCGACTTTTTGCTTCAGTAGCTGTTCTGCCACTTCGTGAGAGGCCACTTTGCCCAGGATGTCGCGAACCTGATCACGTTCGGTCAGCCCGATGGACATATTATTGAACGCGGTCGCGAGTTCGCCAATCTCGTCGTCCTGTTGCAGAACGATCGGCGTACCGTAGTTACCGCCTGCGACTTCGCGTGCTGCCATTGCAAGCTGGCGCACCGGTCGGGTAATACGGCGTGCGATGCGGATACTGCCGACCAACGTTATTAGCAGACTCGCGCCACCAAGCAAGAGCAACGCCAATTTGAGTACCTCATAAGGCTCCAGTCCCGCGCTAACAGAACGCTGTAGAACCGCAAAGACACTGCCCTGGCCTGGCGCAACCGGGTATCGATCTATATTCGTTGCAAGAATCTCGAATTCTTCGCGTCCAAGCACGATAGAAACACTCTGGTCTACTTTGGTCAGGAAGCTTGCGGACTGCGCCTGCAAGTTGCCGCGATTACCAGCTGCCAGCGTCGTCGCAAACACGTTGGGTTGCTGAGATCCGCCGGCGCCAAGGAACGAAACGTCCAGCCCGGTTATGTCTTTCAGGTCACTTGCCGTCAAATTGTCAATGACGAAACCGATTACGACCCACGCAATCGGTGCAGGCGCCATCACCGGAACGATAACGAGTTGATAGATTGTGCCGTCAATAATGCGTATTGCCGACACGGATTTTTTTGCAGCGGCCCGTTCGATCAGATCCGGGAACGCGAATTGTTTGCCGATCAGCGCCGGCTGTACCGTGTCCGCCGTGACAATATTCATCATGTCTACCAGCGCAAGTCGATTTGCGGCTATGCGATCACCATGGTTTTTCAGCACATCCACGATTGTGTCTTTGTCGAGCGTCGCCACCGCATCGCGAAACGGGAAATCGCGCGTCAGCACAATGGTGGCAGACTCCAATTGCTGATCCTTCTGGTCCAACAGGCGCTTGAATACCTTTGCGCCAACGTTCAGCTCGTCACGTAGATTGCGCCGCGCATTTTCTTCGATCGCGTAACTGATCGCGAAAAACGCCGCCAGCTGAACGAACATCAGCAAACCGACGAAGAAGACGACGATGCGCTTTTCAAGCCGACCAAATCGGAAGTACTTCATTTTCCTGCGCTAGGATTTGGCCCTGCGGGATTTTGCGTCCTGGCACTGAAAGCGAACGCGATTGCAGGTGCGTCGGTCGCGGACAACTTCAGTTTCTGAGGGGAGGGAATTGCGGTTGCGGGCGTTGCCGGGTACCAGACGTGAATTTCATAGTCGCCAGCCGAGAGTCCGTCGAGAACAGCTGCCCCTCGCTTGTCCGTCTTCGCAAAGTGCGGAGTGTCCACGACCAGCAAGTAAGCGATCATGTTGTCGTGGATGTTGCAACCGAGCACGACCTCGCCGGGCTTGTCGAACACGACGGGCTTACCCGGTACTCCAGAGTAAAGCTTGATTTCAAAAGTCTTGGCGGGCGAGAACGAATAGACGTGGTGGCGTACTTTGTCGCGGTTGGGGAAATTGACCGCCGTACCGGCCTGAATGACGCTTACCAGCGGGACAAATTCCTTGCTGACCTGTTCTATGTCAATCTCGCGTTTCGGCATTTTCGGTGCGGTGCCGGAAATCACGCTGGCGTAGACGACAGCTCCTGCAACTGCGGCTCCGCCAGGCTCGCGCACCTGCACCGAAATTTGCGCTGCGATCAAAGGTGTTGAGAAAACAACTGCAGCAAGACCCATGAAGGCAGATCGAAATGAGAGCGCAGCGCAATGTTTCATGGGTTTGTGTTTGATTTGCATCAGTGCCGATACGTTATGAAGCCGGTTGTGGATTACTTTGACACGATGTCGCGCTTCATGGGAGCAAGGATGCGAAGTAGTTCATTCTTCGCCCCTTCCGGGACGTTGCTTCGATTTAGGACATCGCGCAATAAAGCCACCATTGCAAAGAACTCGGACTCGCTGATTTCCAGCCCCTGGTGGACCATTTTCATGGAGTCTCCCGTGTACTTGCAGGGGCCGTCGGTGAGCGCACAAATGTGTTCTGCAATTTTCAACTTGAGCTTCTTCAAGTCGACCTTTTCAAAGCTGCGTTTCGTCAGCGGGTCTGCGGCAGTGAGCTCTATTGTCTGGCTCACAAAATCGGCGACACCTTTTTCGCCGCCTAGCCGCTCGTATAAAGTATCGGCAAAGGCGGGCGCGCAATTTAACATTGCGTACAAAGCAAAGGAGACGATTCGGGCGCTTATTGAAGTCATGGGAAAAATCTAGCGAATGGGATATAAACGTACGCCACAAAGATGCCTTGCGGCAAATAAAGCCTTCGCAAAGGTTATCACGCTGACATAGTATTCAGTTCTCCGACCCAAAATGGCTGGTATTCTTTTCAATTTAGCGGTATGCATCATGCCCAGAGCGTAGGCAGCAGATCAGACCGCCTTTTGTTTATTGAACATGATTCGAATTTCAAGAAGCGTTTTACGCTCCGCCATCGCTATCTCACTGATTTCCTCTTTCTGGCTGGTGTCAGGCGGCAATGTCCATGCTGGTGAACGGCTCTTGGCCACCGGTGGCGTCACCCAGATTGAAGGTGCTGCAGGTGGCGGCCTGGTGCCATGGGCGCTGATCGCCGGCTATGGGACGCGCGACCAAATTGGGGCGGCTGCGTTTTACACCAACATCGAGATTGATGATTTTCGCTTGAACAGCGTCGGGGTAGCAGTGGGCATAAATGATCGCGTTGAACTGTCCCTGACGCGCCAACTGTTCAACCTCGGCGCGACTGCACCCGGACAATCAATTCGACAAGACATTGTTGGGGCAAAGCTCAAGTTGGCCGGCGATGCCGTAGTCGATCAGGATAGCTGGATGCCACAGATCGCGGTGGGACTGCAACACAAGCGAAATCGCGATATGGTGATCCCGTTTGCGTTGGGCGCGCGTAAGGCGAATGGCACCGATTTTTACCTGTCGGCGACCAAGCTATACCTTGCAGGGATTGCCGGGCGCAACGTATTGTTGAACGCGACAGTGCGTGCGACGAAGGCAAACCAACTTGGTTTGATGGGCTTTGGCGGTGACAAGCGCGATCACTATCAGGCGCAATTCGAAACATCGGCCGCAGTGTTCGTTACTGATGCTATTGCAGTCGGCGCTGAGTACAGATTTAAACCGGACAATCTTTCCGTGTTTCCCGAAGACAACTATGCAGATTTTTTTGTGGCCTGGTTTGTTAGTAAACATGCTTCGGTGACGCTGGCGTATGCGCGTCTGGGTCAGGTTGCCGACAAGAAAAATCAGAAAGGCATCTACCTCTCGCTTCAAGTCAGTCCATAGCCGACTGGGGAGCGGTTGCTACGTCGCAATCTGATGCTGCGGCGCACAATTACGGTGCCACTTGTATAATCATCGATTGGCTGTTGCCTTCAATATCCCTCATGCCCCATACCCTGTACGACAAACTCTGGAATGCTCACCTGGTTCATGAAGAGAGCGACGGTAGCGCGCTTATCTATATTGACCGGCATCTGGTGCACGAAGTAACAAGCCCACAGGCGTTTGAAGGGCTTGAACTCGCCGGGCGCAAGCCGTGGCGGCTGAAGTCGATTCTTGCGACCGCCGATCACAACGTCCCGACGACCGCGCGTAAAGAAGGCATTGCCGACCCGATATCGCGCTTGCAAGTCGAGACTCTGGACAACAATGTCGTGAAGTTTGGTGTGCAGGATTATTTCGGCATGCACGACGCCCGGCAGGGAATTGTCCATGTTATCGGGCCGGAGCAGGGTGCAACGCTGCCGGGTATGACCGTAGTCTGCGGCGACTCGCACACATCGACGCACGGCGCGTTCGCGGCACTTGCATTTGGCATCGGCACATCGGAAGTCGAGCATGTGATGGCGACGCAATGCCTCGTCACGAGGAAATCAAAATCGCTGTTAATTCGCGTCGAAGGTAAAGTCGGGCGCGGTGTGACGGCGAAGGACATTGTCCTGGCCGTGATCGGCAAGATTGGTACGGCGGGCGGCACAGGCTATGCAATTGAGTTTGCTGGCTCGGCGATTCGAGCGCTCTCGATAGAGGGCCGCATGACCGTTTGCAATATGGCTATTGAAGCGGGCGCGCGTGCCGGCATGGTTGCGGCCGACCAAAAGACTATCGATTATCTGAAGGGCCGCCCGTTCGCGCCCAAGGGCGACGCCTTCGAACAGGCAGCGCGCTATTGGTTGACATTACATTCTGATACCGACGCCAAATTTGATCGTACTGTCGAAATCGATGCAGCCACCATTACCCCACAAGTGACTTGGGGTACGTCTCCCGAGATGGTGATCAGCATCGACGACAGAATTCCGGACCCGGCGCGAGAGGCGGACCCGGTTAAACGCGAGGCGATCGAGCGCGCATTGCAATATATGGGGCTTAACCCGGGAACGCCAATCGCTGAGGTCCGAATTGATAAGGTGTTTATCGGTAGTTGCACCAATTCGCGCATAGAAGATTTGCGCGCCGCCGCTGGTGTCGTCCGTGGAAGACATCTTGCAGAAAATGTGAAACTTGCCATGGTCGTCGCCGGTTCCGGTCTGGTAAAGCGGCAAGCTGAAGCTGAGGGATTAGACAAGATTTTCCTGGCCGCTGGCTTTGAATGGCGCGAGCCTGGTTGCTCCATGTGCCTCGGCATGAACGATGATCGGCTGGCTCCAGGCGAGCGCTGTGCGTCCACATCGAATCGCAACTTCGAGGGGCGGCAGGGCGCAGGGGGTCGTACACATTTGGTCAGTCCCGAGATGGCCGCTGCGGCGGCAATTGCAGGACGATTCGCCGACGTCCGGCAAGTTTTATAAAGGAGCTTGAAATGAAAAAACTGTTTGTATTGATCGCGATGACTACCGTACTCGCTGCCTGCAACACCATTCAAGGTGTCGGCAAGGACATAAAAAAGGGCGGGGAAGTGATTGAGAAGGCGGCAGACAAGGCAAAGAGCTAGGTCAGCTCGGTGGAACCCTTTCGCCAACATACCGGGCTGGTTGCGCCGCTGGATCGCGCCAACGTTGACACCGACGCGATCATCCCAAAGCAGTTCCTGAAGTCGATCAAACGCAGCGGGTTTGGCGAGAACGCGTTCGACGAATGGCGCTATATGGATCTGGGCGCGCCAGGTATGGACAACTCCAAGCGTCCGCTCAATCCGAATTTCGTGCTCAACCAATCGCGCTATCGGGGTGCGACCGTGCTATTGACGCGCAAAAACTTTGGATGTGGTTCTTCGCGGGAACACGCACCTTGGGCGCTGCAGCAGTTTGGTTTTCGCGCCATTATCGCGCCCTCGTATGCGGATATTTTTTTCAATAACTGCTACAAAAACGGCTTGTTGCCCATCGTAATGAGCGAACTGGAAGTCGATCATTTGTTCAATATTGTTAGCGCGACACCCGGCCTGCAACTGAGTTTGGACCTGGAAAGGCAAGTCGTTCAAGTGCCAGGCGGAGAGACCTATCGATTCGATGTCGAAGACTCGCGGAAACAGTCGCTCTTGAATGGTTGGGACGAAATTGGCCGTACGTTGCGGCACAACGACAAAATCAAAGCCTACGAGGCCGCACGTGCAATGCGTGAGCCCTGGCTGTTTAACTGACGAGCACGAAGAATGAAAATTGCAATCATGGCCGGTGATGGCATTGGTCCTGAAATCATGGCGGAAGCACTCAAGGTGATCGACGTCCTCCGCGCTGACGGGTTGAACATTGAAACGGAATCCGCGCTCATCGGGGGAGCCGCATACGACGCGCATGGGCACCCCTTGCCTCCTTCAACATTGAAACTGGCAAAAGAGGCGGACGCCGTGCTATTTGGCTCTGTAGGGGGGCTAAAGTACGATACGTTGCCGCGCGAACATCGGCCAG
>JANMZU010000575.1:0-10623 GCA_031383585.1 Betaproteobacteria bacterium | reverse complement strand
CTGTGTTCATGGCTTGGGCTTGAAAAAGCCGCACCAGACCGTCACTGTCATTGATACGCCGTCTAACCGCGGCATGATCAATAAAGTGAGTTATTTGCTGCGCGTCGAAGCTGAAGCGTAAGCCAAGCCCGGATTGCAAAGCAATACCCAGAATAATTAGCGAGAACACAATGGAACTCAATAACATCAAGCCTGCAGAAGGCTCCACCAAGAATCGCCGTCGCGTTGGTCGCGGCATCGGTTCTGGATTGGGCAAAACTGCTGGACGTGGTCACAAGGGGCAGAAGTCACGCTCAGGCGGATTTCATAAAGTCGGCTTTGAAGGCGGCCAGATGCCGCTTCAGCGTCGTCTGCCGAAGCGTGGCTTTATCTCGTTGACCCGTAACGACATCGCCCAGGTGCGTTTGTCTGAGATAGCGGCGATGCCCGTTGACACGATTGATTTGGCCGCATTGCAGCAGGCCGGTGTGGTATCACACAAGGCGTTGGGCGCAAAAGTATTTCTGTCGGGTGCTATCGACAAAAAAGTAAAGCTGGTTGGACTCGGCGTGACCAAGGGTGCAAAAGTGGCTATTGAGGCTGCTGGTGGATCCATTGAAGCGGCACCACAAGCCTAAGTCGCAGAACAGACAGGATTAAACGTTGGCTTCAAATCCCCTAGCAGCAGTCGGCAAGATGAGTGACCTGAAACAGCGTTTGGTGTTTCTGGTGCTGGCACTTATCGTTTTCCGCATTGGCACGCATGTGCCTGTGCCGGGAATCGATCCAGCCACGCTATCAAAACTGTTTGAGCAGCAGTCTGGTGGGATCCTGGGCATGTTCAACATGTTCTCTGGTGGTGCGTTGTCACGTTTCTCAGTGTTCGCGTTGGGAATCATGCCGTACATCTCATCGTCGATCATTATGCAATTGTTGACGGTGGTGTATGCGCCCCTTGAAGCGCTGAAAAAAGAGGGCGAGGCAGGGCGACGCAAGATTACACAATATACGCGCTATGGGACAGTTGCTTTGGCACTTTTCCAGGGCGTTGGAATATCGATCGCGCTTGAATCACAGCAAGGGCTGGTGATCGACCCCGGCATGATGTTCAGATTTGTTACGGTTGTTACGCTGTTGACTGGCACCATGTTCCTGATGTGGCTGGGCGAGCAGATTACTGAGCGTGGTATTGGCAACGGTATATCGCTGATTATTTTTGCAGGAATCGTCGCTGGCCTGCCTTCCGCGATTGGCGGCACCCTTGAGCTTGCACGTACTGGCGCGATGTCCATTCCTGCAGTGTTGTTCATCGCCGCACTAGTCGTTGTAGTAACAATGTTTGTGGTGTTTGTTGAGCGCGGTCAGCGGAAGATTCTGGTGAACTATGCGAAGCGACAAGTAGGCAACAAGTTGTATGGCGGTCAGTCGTCGCACTTGCCGCTAAAGTTGAATATGGCGGGCGTTATTCCACCAATTTTCGCTTCGTCCATCATTTTGTTTCCTGCGACAGCTGCTAACTGGTTCAGCCAAAATGAAAGCATGACGTGGTTGAAGGATATCGGCGCAGCGCTAGCACCGGGGCAACCGCTCTACACGATTTTGTATGCGGCAGCGATCGTTTTCTTCTGTTTCTTCTACACCGCCCTCGTATTCAACTCCAAAGAAACTGCCGACAATCTGAAGAAGAGCGGTGCGTTTGTGCCAGGAATTCGTCCGGGTGAGCAGACTGCAAGATATATAGACAAAATTTTGACGCGTTTAACGCTGGTTGGTGCTGTGTACATCACGTTGGTTTGCCTGCTGCCTGAATTTCTGCACATGCAATACAACGTACCGTTCTATTTTGGTGGCACGTCGCTGTTGATTATCGTGGTGACGACGATGGATTTCATGGCGCAGCTACAGGCTTACATGATGTCCCACCAGTATGAAAGCCTGCTGAAAAAAGCCAATTTCAAGGGGACCGGTATTCCGGTTCGCTAAGTACAGCTAACGAGGGTGAATGGCGAAAGAAGAAATGATCCAGATGCAGGGGGAAATAGTTGAAACACTTCCCAATGCAATGTTCCGGGTGAAGTTGGAAAACGGCCATATCGTTTTGGGACATATATCCTGTAAGATGCGCATGCACTACATCCGTATCCTTCCTGGTGACAAAGTGACAGTTGAGCTGACGCCCTACGATTTAACAAAAGCAAGAATTACCTTCCGCGCCAAGTAGCCGGAAGCCAGTGGAAATATAAGGAGTAACGATTATGCGAGTTCAAGCATCGGTAAAAAAAATCTGCCGCAACTGCAAGCTGGTGCGGCGTAAAGGCGTGTTGCGCGTGATCTGTATCGAACCGCGTCACAAGCAGCGCCAAGGTTAACGGTTAAGAGGCAGAATCAACATGGCACGTATTGCTGGTGTAAACATCCCCAATCATCAACACACCGAAATTGCATTGACTGCAATTTATGGTATCGGTCGTACCAGCGCGCAGAAAATCTGCACGGCTGCCGGCGTCAACAGGTCAGCCAAGATCAAGGACCTGACAGACGGTGACATGGACAAGCTTCGCGAACAAATCGCAAAGTTCACCGTGGAAGGCGATCTGCGCCGCGAAATTTCCATGAGCATCAAGCGCTTGATGGATCTGGGCTGCTACCGCGGCACGCGTCATCGCAAAGGCCTGCCTGTGCGGGGTCAACGCACACGCACCAATGCACGTACCCGCAAGGGCCCGCGCAAAGCCATTCGTTTGGCGAAATAAAAGTTTAGAGTGAAGGAATCAGCATGGTAAAACCAACCGCTGCAACACGCGTACGCAAGAAAGTCAAAAAGAATGTGTCGGAAGGCATCGCGCACATTCACGCGTCGTTCAACAACACAATCATCACTATCACGGATCGCCAGGGCAATGCCCTGTCGTGGGCGACGTCGGGTGGTGCTGGTTTCAAAGGCTCGCGCAAGTCCACACCGTTTGCGGCACAGGTCGCTGCAGAATCTGCGGGTAAGGCCGCGCAGGAATGTGGCATCAAGAACCTTGAGGTGCGCATCAAGGGCCCAGGGCCGGGACGCGAATCAGCAGTCCGTGCCTTGAACGCGCTTGGAATCAAAATTTTGTCGATCGCTGACGTGACGCCGGTACCACACAATGGTTGCCGCCCACCCAAGCGTCGCCGCATGTAATCGCAGGGAGAATAAAACGTGGCTCGTTATCTTGGTCCTAAATGCAAGCTCTCCCGTCGTGAGGGCACCGATCTTTTTCTGAAGAGCGCCCGTCGTCCGCTCGATTCAAAGTGCAAACTTGAGTCGCGTCCTGGACAGCATGGTGCAAAGCAGAACCGTGTGTCAGAGTACGGCACACAACTGCGTGAAAAGCAAAAAATCCGTCGCATGTACGGTGTGCTTGAGCGCCAGTTCCGCACCTATTTCGCAGAGGCTGCCCGCCGCAAGGGCGCAACCGGTGAAAATCTGCTGCAGTTGCTTGAATCCCGTCTTGACAACGCGGTCTACCGTATGGGGTTCGGCTCTACCCGTGCGGAGGCGCGCCAGCTGGTTTCACACTGTGCAGTGCAGGTCAACGGCAAGGCGGTAAATATTCCGTCGTATCTGTTGAAGCCCAACGACGTTGTCGCTCTCAAGGAAAAAGCGCAGAAGCAATTGCGCGTGCAGGATTCGCTGAAGCTTGCCGAATCCAGCGGATTCCCTAGCTGGGTGGAAGTTGACGCGAAGAAGTTTAGCGCTGTGTTCAAGAGCCTCCCGGATCGCGCCGAATTTGCTGCCGACATCAACGAGCAACTCGTCGTCGAACTGTATTCCAAGTAATTCGTCTTTCTGGCGCGCCATGCTAGTCATGGTGCGCCATCACTTTTTATAGAGGCACTCGTCAATGCAAAGCAATGCCACGACTTTTCTGAAGCCGCGCATCATCGACGTCCAAAACATCTCGCCAGCACACGCCAAAGTGGTGATGGAGCCGTTCGAGCGTGGCTATGGCCACACCCTCGGCAATGCGCTTCGCCGCATTTTGCTCTCTTCGATGCCAGGCTACGCGCCGACCGAAGTGAAAATCGCCGGCGTGCTCCACGAGTATTCCACGCTTGAAGGCGTGCAGGAAGATGTAGTTGACATTCTGCTGAACCTCAAGGGTTTGGTAATGAAGTTGCATAATCGTAACGACGTTACCCTGAAGCTGAAAAAAGCGACTGCAGGTGCCGTTACCGGTGCTGATATCGAGCAAACGCACGATGTTGAAATCCTGAATCCTGAGCACGTGATTGCGCATCTGACTGCGGGCGGCAAGATCGACATGCAGATCAAAGTTGAAAAAGGTCGTGGCTACGTTGCCGCGACTGCGCGCCGCACAGATCAAGATACACGTTCGGCTGGTTCGATCTTGCTGGATGCTTCTTACTCGCCAGTGCGACGCGTTAGCTATGCCGTTGAAAGCGCTCGCGTCGAACAGCGTACTGATCTTGATCGGCTGGTCATGGACATCGAAACCAACGGTGCCATCGAACCCGAAGAGGCAGTGCGTTACGCTGCCCGCGTCCTGGTCGATCAGCTGTCCGTCTTTGCTGATTTGCAAGGCACGCCGATGCAGGCTGAAGAAGCCAAAATGCCACAGATTGATCCGATCCTGTTGCAACCTGTGGATGACCTTGAACTCACGGTGCGCTCAGCTAACTGCCTCAAGGCTGAAAACATTTACTACATTGGTGACTTGATCCAGCGCACAGAAAACGAGCTGTTGAAGACACCGAATCTGGGCCGCAAGTCACTGAATGAAATCAAGGAAGTACTTGCAAGCAAAGGCCTAACACTCGGCATGAAGCTTGAGAACTGGCCAGTTGCAGGCATCACAAAGTAATTTGTACTTTGCTGGGGCGTGGTGCCATACGGCGCCAGCACCAGACAATAGTTTTTTTCAAACCCATAACGATAACAAGGCTGGCTCAAATTATTTGAGCAAAACGGCCAAGAGACTAATAAGGAAATCACCATGAGACATCGTCACGGATTAAAGAAACTCAACAAAACGTCGTCACATCGCTTGGCGATGTTCCGCAACATGACCAATTCGCTTTTGTTGCACGAAGTCATCAAGACCACGCTGCCAAAAGCCAAAGCGTTGCGTAAAGTATTCGAGCCAATCATCACGCTGGGCAAGGAGCCGACCTTGGCGAATCGTCGTCTGGCGTTTAACCGCTTGCGTGATCGCGATATGGTTACGAAATTGTTCGACGTGCTCGGTCCGCGCTACAAGAGTCGTGCTGGTGGATACATGCGGATTTTGAAGTTCGGCTTCCGCGTTGGCGACAATGCGCCAATGGCGTTGATTGAGTTGGTGGATCGTCCGGAAGTCACAGCAGCACCGACTGCAGAAACGACTGGCGAATAACGCTTACCGATTGATTGAAATGAAAAAGCCGGGCTTGCCCGGCTTTTTCATTTCGAACTGATTTCCACGCGCAGTTGTATGCAAAGCGAGCGCGGTAGGAACCTCGTTTGGCCTGTATATGTGCCACAAGGTACCATGAGGTTGCTCCAATTCAACCGATTTGATTTTGCTGTGCGAGTGTTCACAAACATGACCCTTCGTCATTCGGGTTCTTCCACGGCGTAACCGCGCGCGCGCAACTTTGCCACGTAGCCGTCTGTGGAAACAATCCGAGCAATCGGCAATACAGCAAGTGCGACCTTATTGTTCTTGATTGTCGCCTCTGCAGCATTCAGCCACATGTTCTCAATCTGCATGAGCAAGTCCTGCGCCCCCAGCGTCTTCATGAATGAGGCCTTCTGGATAGCGACCTCACAGGCTGCGCGCTGATCTAGCACCGGAAGGCTTCGGATCGCGTTAATGTCACCCGCCGCCCATGCATTGGCGCGAACCCGCATGGACGCCAAATCAGTCTCGATGCGCTCGATGGTCTTGGCGAAGCAGTCGACATCGGCTAGCCGGGTTGATCGAAGTTCCCTTAGCGCTGCTCTCGGCTCGCTGACAGTAGGTTCGAAACGAACCTGCGTGATCTTGACTTTATGCTTGCTGGCTGCCGCGCGAATCACTGGCCACACCGGGCTGGCAGTGGTTAGCCCCGATTTGCTGATCGCTTTGTTGTAGAGTTCGAGCGCCGCAAACATAGGCCGCCAATTCTCAATATTCTTCTCTTCATCGTTGATCGTGTAAGAGTCTATGTATCTATCACGCAGCACCACCCAGCGCGCGTGCAAATCGGCCGGGACTAGATCCTTCAGGGTCGCGTCTCCGGGATTTTTGCGAACCTGAAGCGCCGACGGCAACATCGTCAGCATCGTGAAATAGCCGATCTGCTTCGCGGAAACCCCGGCTGATGGCTCACTCAGTATTTCTGTTGATTGCGCGATAATCGCCTCAAGACCCTTGGCGCGCCAAGTCATCTTTTGCAGGACTGGCGTTTGCGTGCCCAGGATCCACAGCGTGTGATCGCCCTTGGTCACCTTCCACATTCCCGGGCCTGGTTGTTCGCCGCTAACGATAATTTGGTCAAGAACAACTGCCGGCGCCGAAACACTCGCCGCCGGAGAAGCCTCAGATGCTGCAAATGTTGAATTCATGCCCACGAATGGCAAGCTAGCCAGGCAAAAGATGATTATTGGACGAATATGCAAAAGAAAACTCCGATTAACGAGCAGATGGACCCCTAACTGACTTCGCGACTGTTGCGAAGTTCCTGAGGCACCAGTGCGCCGCAGAGCACAGTGGCCCTGTCAACGCAGCAAGTCGACTCATTAGTCTCTCACCAGTCCTCTATCACTTCGCTACAGCAAAACACGCTGCTATCATATTCCCATGAAACTCCCCGACTCAAAACTACCGCACGTCGGCACAACCATCTTCACTACCATGTCGGCACTGGCTCAGGAAGTTGGTGCTGTTAACCTTGGGCAGGGCTTCCCGGATTTTGCATGTGATCCGCGATTGGTGGAAATGATGTCCGACGCCATGCTGGCGGGCCATAATCAATATCCGCCAATGGCCGGCATAATACCGTTACGCGAGCGAATTGCGGAAAAGGTGCTTGCGCTTTATGGCCACGAGTACGATCCCGTCAGTGAAGTTACTATTACCGCCGGCGCCACGCAGGCGATACAAACAGCACTTACTGCGATCGTGCACGCCGGTGACGAAGTCATCATTTTCGAACCCGTTTATGATAGTTATGAGCCGGTCATCCGCTTGAACGGCGGTGTTCCCGTGTTCGCGACACTGAAGTTTCCAGACTACAGACCAGACTGGCAACAGGTGCGTGCGCTCATCACACCGCGCACGCGAGCCATTATGATAAATACGCCGCACAATCCTACCGCCACCTGCTGGCCAAAGGAGGACATGGAGTCACTTGCTGAGCTGCTCCGTGAAACGGATATCTACCTGATCAGTGACGAGGTCTACGAACATATGTTGTATGACGGCGCTTCACACCAGAGCGCTGCACGATTTCCGGCGTTGGCTGAGCGCGCGTTTGTAATCTCCTCATTCGGCAAGACCTATCATGTAACGGGCTGGAAGATTGCATACTGCCTTGCTCCCAAGGCGCTGACTGCCGAGTTTCGCAAAGCCCACCAGTTCATCGTGTTTACTGTACATACGCCATCGCAACATGCGATTGCCAATTACATGACGCTCCACACGCATAACGAGTTGTCCAGTTTCTATCAGCAAAAGCGGGATTTTTTCCTGTCGCAAATAAAGGGCTCGCGTTTCCGTTGGCAGCCCTCGCATGGGACGTATTTTGTATCGGCACAATACGCGCACTTACCCGAATTCGCAGCGATGTCAGATACCGTGTTTGCTAAGCACCTTACGCGGAATTTCGGCGTCGCGTGCATTCCGGTATCCGCGTTCTATCACGGTGCGGACGATCAGAAACTGGTGCGTTTCTGCTTTGCCAAGCGTGAGGCGACACTGGCTGAAGCGGCGGCACGCCTGATGAAAGTCTAATACTGGCGAGGCCTCTGGCACGAAAAGGCTCGAAGAGCCGCTACACTGCTTGTTCTTTGGTGAAAAGTCTTCCGCCCTCTCTGCCGGTCGCCCACACGCGTCGCCAATACGACGGCAGATCAGACGATGAGAATGACCCGATAGTCGTTGACGTTGGTCCGCGTGGGCCCTGTCACGATCAGATCATCCAGCGGCGCGAAAAAGCCAAAAGCATCATTCGCCGCAAGTTGCGCCTTCGCCTGCAACCCACCCAGTCGCGCGCGGTGCAAGGAACTAGGTTCCAGATAGGCGCCGGCATTGTCTTCCGAGCCATCAATGCCATCAGTGTCGCAGGCGATAGCAAAAATGTTTTCGCGTTCATCAAGATCGATGGCCAAAGACAACAAAAATTCACTGCAGCGCCCGCCCCGGCCAACACCTGAATTGCGCAGTTTGACGGTACATTCGCCGCCGGAAATGACCGCCACCGGCGGCTTGAACGGATGGTGATGCTGCTGAATTTGTCGGGCAATGGCCGCGTGCACTTTCGCCACATCGCGCGCTTCACCGGTCACGCTGTCGCCAAGAATCAACGGCGTTACGCCACGCTGTTGAAAAAAGGCTGCTGCGCGTGAAAGGCTCGCATGCGGCGTGGCGACTACCCGGTTCTCAACGCGCGCAAAAACAGCATTGCCCGACTTTAATGTTTCAGCAATATCGCCGTGAGCGCCGCTGGACAAATATCGGATCACCGACAGCGGCGACGCGATGCGGTAACTACTGAGAATGTCGAGCGCATCCTGATAGGTGGACGGATCCGGTGCTGTTGGGCCAGAGGCGATCGCCGATGGGTCATCGCCAGTAACGTCGGAAATAATCAGCGCCAAGACCTGCGCCTTTGTTGCCGCCGCCAGTCGCCCGCCTTGAATCGCGGATAAGTGCTTTCGCACCACATTCATTTCCTGAATCGGTGCGCCGCAGGCCAGCAACGCGCCAGTTACAGCCTTCAAATCCGCCATCGTAATGCCCGGCGCCGGAAGCGAAAGCAGGCTGGAGCCGCCACCAGATACCAGTACCAGCAGCAGATCATCACTGCTGAGCGATTCGGCAAGTGCAAGAATTTCTTTTGCTGCAGACTCTCCCGCCTCATCGGGTACGGGGTGACCAGCTTCCAGCACACGAATGCGAGAGGTTGCACCTTCTACATTGGTGTAGCCGTGGGCGTAGCGGGTAATCACCAGGCCTTCCAGGAGCGCGTCTTTGGGCCACGCGCTTTCCACGGCTCTGGCCATGGCCGCGGCTGCCTTGCCCGCGCCGACCACCATCGTCTTGCCCTTGGGCGGCGTTGGCAAGTGCGCTGGAACGATGACCAGCGGGTCCGCAGCCGACAATGCGGCACGGAAACTATCAATCAGTAGCTCACGCGGGGTCATCGAGACTATTTTCGCGCAACGGCGCGCTTTGGGGTGATACCTAAAAGCGGTGCGAGATATCGACCCGTAAAGCTCTGCGGCATCAGCGCCAGGTCTTCTGGCGTGCCCTGACCAACAATTTCACCGCCGCCATCGCCACCTTCAGGTCCGAGATCAATTAGCCAGTCGGCCGTCTTGATGACGTCGAGATTGTGCTCAATCACCACCACGGTATTGCCTTGCTCGCGCAGTCTGTGAAGCACCTTCAGCAGCAGATCGATATCATGGAAGTGAAGCCCCGTTGTCGGCTCATCAAGGATAAACAGCGTCTTTCCCGTATCGCGTTTGGATAACTCAAGCGACAACTTTACGCGTTGTGCTTCGCCGCCAGAAAGCGTCGTCGCGCTTTGTCCAAGACGAATATAGCCAAGTCCAACATCGAGCAGCGTGTTCAATTTGCGAGCGACTACTGGAACAGGTTTGAAAAATTCAAACGCGTTTTCTACAGTCATATCCAGCACTTCGTGGATATTTTTGCCTTTGTAGCGAACGTCCAGCGTTTCACGGTTGTAGCGCTTGCCGAAACACACGTCGCAAGGTACATACACATCCGGAAGGAAGTGCATTTCAACCTTGATGACACCATCACCCTCGCAGGCTTCGCAGCGGCCACCTTTGACGTTGAATGAAAAGCGTCCCGGCCCGTAGCCGCGCGCGCGCGACTCCGGTACGCCGGCGAAGAGATCGCGTATCGGCGTAAATAGACCGGTATAAGTGGCCGGATTGGAGCGCGGCGTACGGCCGATCGGTGACTGATCAACGTTGATCACCTTGTCGAAGTGATCGAGGCCCTCGATCGATTCGAACGGCGCCGGCTCATCCATCGACGCGTAGATGTGATGCGAAACTGTTTTATAAAGGGTGTCGTTGATCAGTGTCGATTTGCCCGAGCCGGAAACGCCGGTAATGCAGACAAATGCGCCCACCGGTAAATCGAGGGTAACATTTTTCAGATTGTTGCCCGATGCGCCTTTGATGCGCAGGACCTTTTTCAGATCCACTTTGCCGCGCTTCTTGGGTACCGCAATCTGCTTTTTGCCGGACAAATACTGGCCGGTCAGCGAATGCGAGGAACGCTTTATTTCTTCCGGTGTTCCTTGGGCAACGACCTGGCCACCGTGCACGCCGGCACCCGGCCCCATATCAACCACATGATCGGCCATGTTGATGGCGTCCTTGCAGGCGGTGTTCAAGAACCGGAGATGCCAACGCCTTGATGTCGTCAG
>JANMZU010000563.1:0-27726 GCA_031383585.1 Betaproteobacteria bacterium | reverse complement strand
CTTGCTTCGTATCAGCGCCCTCGGTCCAGACCGTCTTCATTGAAAGCGAATCCTTGCCCACGGGTATCGAAATCCCCAGCTCGGGACAAAGCTCCATGCCAACGGCTTTTACGGTTTCATACAAACGTGCATCCTCACCCGGGTAACCTGCAGCGGCCATCCAGTTTGCGGAAAGTTTGATATCGCCGATCGCGTCGATGTCAGCGGCGGCGATATTGTTAACGGCCTCGCCAACGGCCATGCGCCCTGATGCGGGTGCATTGATCAAGGCAATCGGGGTGCGCTCGCCCATCGCCATCGCCTCCCCTTGCAAGGTGTTGTAACCCATCAGCGTAACGGCACAATCAGCAACGGGCACCTGCCACGGGCCGACAAACTGGTCGCGCACGGTCAAACCGCCCACCGAGCGATCCCCAATATTGATCAGGAACGACTTGTCAGCAACCGTAGGCAATCTCAACACGCGATATGCAGCATCTTTGAATTCGATGCTGCTGGTGTCAAATGCGATTTTTGCAGGCGTAACCGAGGTGACATCACGATGCATGCGTGGCGGTTTGCCAAGCAGCACCTCCATATCCATGTCAACGGCATTATTGCCAAACAGCGGATCAGCAACCACCAGCTGCTGGCTTTCCGTTGCGACACCAAGGACAGCACATGGGCACCGTTCGCGCTTGCACAACTGCTGGAATGCCGCTAACGATTCCGGCGCAATTGCCAACACGTAGCGCTCCTGGGATTCATTGCTCCAGATTTCGCGGGGGGACATCCCTGGCTCTTCAGAGCGTATTGCCCGCAGGTCGAAGTGCGCACCGGCACCGCCACCGTGTGCCAGTTCGGGTAATGCGTTTGACAGTCCGCCTGCACCGACATCATGAATGCTTAAAATTGGATTTGCTTCACCTTGCGTCCAGCAGGCGTCAATGACCTCCTGACAGCGCCGCTGCATCTCCGCGTTGGCGCGTTGTACCGAGTCGAAGTCGAGCGCTTCGGAATTGGTGCCCGACGTCATTGAAGATGCCGCACCACCACCCAAGCCAATGCGCATTCCCGGACCACCGATCTGAATCAGCAGCGTACCCGGCGGCAACGGTTTCTTGTGCGTATGTGCGGCGGAGATATTGCCCAGTCCGCCGGCAATCATGATCGGCTTGTGATATCCCCACATCACGCCGCCGTATGATTGCTCATAGGTACGGAAATAGCCGGTTAGATTCACACGACCAAACTCATTGTTGAACGCGGCTCCGCCTAGGGGTCCGTCAATCATGATCTGCAATGCGGAGGCGATGCGCGATGGCTTGCCATAGCTCCCCTCCCAGGGATGGGTATGGCCAGGGATATTGAGGTTTGAGACAGAAAATCCGGTCAGGCCCGCCTTTGGCTTCGAGCCGATTCCCGTGGCGCCCTCGTCACGAATTTCGCCACCTGAGCCTGTAGCAGCTCCCGGCCAGGGTGCGATGGCGGTAGGATGATTGTGTGTTTCCACTTTCATCAGGATGTGGGTCTCATCGCGATGAAACTCAAACAACCCGTTGGCATTGGGGAAAAATCGGTCGATCTCTGCTCCCTGCATGACAGAGGAGTTGTCCGAGTACGCCACGATGGTGCCCTTCGGGCTGAGATTGTGGGTATTCCTGATCATGCCAAACAGGGTGTGGGCCTTGTCCACACCGTCAATGCTCCACGACGCATTGAAGATCTTGTGCCGACAATGTTCGGAGTTAGCCTGAGCGAACATCATCAACTCAGCGTCTGTCGGATCGCGACCAATTCGGTGAAAGTAATCGAAAAGATAGTCGATTTCATCCGGCGACAAAGCGAGGCCATTTTCCGCATTTACGCGAACCAGCGCCGCCTTGCCCTCTGCAATCACGGGAACCGTTGCCAACAGTTGCGCTGGCTGAACAGCAAACAATTGATCAGCGCCGTCAAGTTCGAACCGAACCGTTTCTGTCATCGGGTCGTGAATGGATCGCGCAATCGTTTCGCGTTCGCGATCATCTAGCGGCCCGTCACAACGCACCCAAAAAACGATGCCGCGCTCAATACGCTTTATACCTGTCAAGCCACAGTTTCTGGCGATATCTGTGGCTTTGGATGCCCACGGAGAAATCGTCCCTATTCGCGGAACAACAAGGAACATCCCGCCCTTGCCAACTGCCGCAAGCGGGCCGCCATAGGTTAGCAATTTCGCCAATACCTCATGTTCATGCTCGCCAAGCTCATGATCAGTCTGGACGAAATGGATGAAGGCGCTATCCATGTCCCGGATACGCGGGATGGTCACTTTTAGTGACGAAAGCAGCTTTTCCATGCGAAAAAGCGATAGCGCTTTGGCGCCGCGCAACTTTAAGATAGGTTGCGGCGCAATAGACTCAACTGTCGGGGAATTCATGCAAGAAAAACGCTTGGGGCGGGAAAACCAGATTATACCGGACGCCTCGCACCGACTCTAAACTCGCCGCTGTGGCTACGTCCATTTCAGCGCGACACGAAGACGCCGGAATCGGTCGGCAGCGACACCGTCTGGCCAAATGGGGATGATATGTGGCCACCACTTGCGCCACCTTGGGTCGTCCGGCAGTGCATATCGGACTGCGGTAAACCAAGGCGAAACGAAGGCGCCACTCAGGATGGTTCCCTCCGCCTCTCGCACGTCACCTTGCCCTATGCATGCGTAGCGTATGCGAATGCCGCGTTTCGCAACTTGTGGTTCCGGGACGTTTAGGTGAGCCGACGAATCTAGATCGAATACGTAGAAGGCACCGATGGAATCACGGCTTTTTAACATTACCAGCTGCAAGTCCCAGGCCAGGGCCGCCAGAAATATCAGTGCCATGGCAATTTGCAACCATTGCGCAAGCGGCAGAAAGGCCACTGTGCAGATGGCAATCAGCACAATGGCACTGTTTAGCGCGATGTTGATGCGTGACACGCGCAGCACGATCCAGCGCGGATCGATTGCGGTGTTTGCCAACTCTTGAACTATCTGCATGCGAACCAAACTAAAATAGTTACCTTAATCAGGAATATTCTCACATGAGCGAGCGTTGGACCTCCGAACTCACCCGACACGGGGCGCAGTATTCCGACGGACGCGTAACAGCGTTTACGTCTGAATCGGGCGCCGAATTTACGGCGCTCGCCAATGGTGCCGTACTGTGCGACCTTTCTCATTTCGGCCTGATGGTGGCGTCTGGTGAAGATGCTGCCACGTTCCTGCATGGACAGTTCTGCAATGATGTGGTCGCACTCGCTGACGGCAAAGCACAATGGAATGGCTGGTGTTCCCCCAAGGGGCGCCTGTTGGTTACCGCGTTAGTATGGCCTGGCAAACAAGGGTTCTATCTGTTGCTGCCGCGCGCATTGCAGGCTGCCATTCAGAAGCGCATGCAGATGTTTGTGTTGCGCGCCAAAGTGAAATTGTCCGACGAGAGCGACAGCTGGGTTCGCTTTGGTGTCGCAGGGCCAAGGGCGGAAGCACTGCTACGCAATTTCGCCGGTTCTGTACCCGATACATTAATGTCTACGGTGCATACCGAAGTTGGCCGCGTCATCAAGCTGTCGACAAACCGCTACGTCGTCATTGCCAGCCCCGAAAACGCCATCGCGCTCTGGAATCAGCTCGCCGAAAACGCATTGCCGGTCGGTGCGGCGCTGTGGGATTGGCTATCGATCCAGCAGGGTATCGTCAACATTTTGCCAGCAACACAGGACGCGTTTGTGCCCCAGATGGCTAATTTTGAACTGATCGGCGGCCTGAGCTTCAAGAAAGGTTGTTACCCTGGGCAGGAAATTGTCGCTCGCACCCAGTATCGAGGAATTCTGAAACGACGCATGGTGTTGACACATCTTACGACGACAACCGCGCCGTCCGCAGGCGATAAATGTTTCAGCGAGGCATTTGCCGATCAGGCCGCTGGTGAAGTCGCCAACGTCGCGCCCGCGCCTGGCGGTGGGTTCGACCTGCTCATCGTGGCGCAAATCGGCGCCATTAACGACAACAATCTCAGATACGCGTCAGTGGACGGTACACCTGTCGTAATCAAGCCGTTACCTTACGAAGTTCCCTTGGCGCAGCCCACATAGGCGTGTCAACTTCTGATTTTCCTGCGCATTTCCTGGTGGGGGATGCCAGCTTCATAAAATTCGCTCCCATGCGACAGGAAGCCATGTTTGAAGTAGAACGGCGACGCGTGGGTCTGTGAGTGCAGTTTCACTTCGCCGTAACCGTGGGCCTTTGCCGCTTTGCAAAGAGCATCGAGCATCTTGCTGCCGACGCCGGCACGACGCCATGATTTCATGACCACCATACGGCCGATGCGCGGTACCGGATTGTTCAAGATCAATCTACCCGTACCGATGACGCCGCCAGTCTCGTCAAGCGCGGCAACATGAACGCCTTCAGCGTCCAAAGTATCCATCACGATTTCTGCCGGCACCTGTTGTTCTTCCACAAACACCTGCCTGCGAATGTTGGTCAATGCGTCATGTTGCTCTGTCCATTCGACAATTTGAACGGTGTACGGTTGCGGTGGTGTCATGGTGATGTGTGCCAGTAATTCCAATTGAACGAGGCGCATCATAACCGTGTTTTTCAGTCAGTTAATCTGGGATTGCGGTGTCCTACAGAGATTTGAAGAGTATTGAAATTTGTTGTTACAGGTTTACACAAAGTGGCGTACTGAGCGCCTGATAAATCTCACCCGTGCGCAAATTCTGCACGAATGTCACCAGCGACAAATCTCCGCGTTTCCAGTCTTGCGCCAACAAGATTGGCCGCTTCACGGTCAGCTTCCCTTCAGCGCGACTGCTAGCCTCTCCACCGAGCGGCCCATACAGCGCGCGCACCACATGATCGTGTTTCAGTGTGACGCCGCGGTTTTCCCCAGCAGTTACGCGATTGGACAGATTGTTTTCAGTGATGGCAACGAATACGGCAGCATCAGTGCGATCAGGCACTTGCGGTAACGTGGCAGTCAGCGCGATGTCCAAACTGGTTGCAGCCGTCGTAAATTCAAGGGCAAGATTGGCTCGGGGCGCGCGCGCCGCGATGGCCTGCACACTCGAACTAAAGCGCGCCCGGTCACTCCAATTGCGCTGATCCTGTCCATTGACCATGATTTGCGGTGTGTAGGAAGTACGACCCCCTTGCCGCCGCACTGAATCGCGCTGCCGTTCGCCATACGCGGCGCTCGCGAAACGATCTTTCCAGCCGATGTAATCCCAATAGTCGACGTGAAACGCAAGTGGCACCACGCCGTCTTTCTTGACGTTCAGACTTGAAAACCATTTGTCTGCGGGCGGGCAGCTGTCGCAGCCCTCGGATGTGTACAGCTCCGCGACGCTGACCGTTACCGGCCCACTGTTAGCGCGCTGCGGGCCGCTACATACGGCCGCCGACACATTGCCTGCCATCAAACTCATCGCACTGATGAGTGTTACTGCCATCGTTTTACGCATGTTGCTCCCCACTATCAACCAGTCCTAGCAACTTGGTCGATAAAGAGGAATAAGGCTTACAGCGTCACGCGGATGACCATTGCCGGCTTGCGGAGTCCGAATTCGCGGCTACTTGGCCGCATCGTAGCGGGCAACGCCGTCGAGAATGGCCTTCTTGGCCTCTTCCGCACCAACCCAGCCCTGCACTTGAACCCACTTGCCCGGCTCAAGGTCTTTGTAATGCTCAAAAAAATGCGTGATCTGCGTTTGTGTGAGCTCCGGTAAATCGCGCGACGACTGCACGTTGCGATAAATCGGTGTGAGTTTGTCGATTGGCACCGCCAGCAGTTTTTCGTCGGCACCCGCCTCGTCGATCATCTTCAGCATCCCGACAGGACGACATCGCACAACCACACCGGGAATCAGCGGAAAGGGCGTTACCACCAGCACGTCAACCGGATCACCATCGCCTGACAGCGTGTGCGGGATGTAGCCGTAGTTGCACGGGTAGTGCATCGATGTCGACATGAAGCGGTCGATGAACAAAGCCCCCGTCGCCTTGTCCAATTCGTATTTGATGGGGTCACCGTTCATCGGTATTTCGATCACAACGTTCACGTCATTCGGAACGTCACGGCCTGCGTCAACGCGATCAAGATTCATGGGGGCTTCTCAAAGGTGAAAAATTGGATTAGCCTCTGGGTGGGGCCACTCCCCCGACGTACCAGAAACTGTTCGCATGCATTATCGCCGGTCACCCCTCATTCCGCCAAGCGGAGAAAGGATGAGCACTGTGCAGCATCGGAGCAAGACAGGTCCACACGGCAAGGCAGGTGGAAAAACGGTCAGATTGCATCTGACACCAACGCCGACTGATAAAGCCGCCAAGGAGGCATTGGAGCCCGCGTTCTCGTTGTTTTCAGCCGAAGCAAAACGCTATCCGCTCATTCTCACGCTGGACCAAAACGGCATTCCTCATCGATGGATAACCTGGCAGCACGCGGTTTGGTATTACGCGAAGGAACGCGTTGCCTGGGAAACGGGCTCTGAGGCATTTACCGTCAATGGCGGCAAGAGCCGCGACACCGGCGAAGTCTCCACCGTCAGCGCCGCATCGATCATTGCCATTCGTGGCAAGGCGATGGCGATGAGAAGCTTCAACCAAGTCCCACCACTGAACAATCGCGAGCTATTCCACCGTGATCGCCACGTCTGCGGCTATTGCGGCGGCATCTTCTCTCACTCGAAATTGACCCGTGACCACATCATTCCCTA
This sequence comes from Betaproteobacteria bacterium, assembly GCA_031383585.1. Classification (GTDB taxonomy): domain Bacteria; phylum Pseudomonadota; class Gammaproteobacteria; order Burkholderiales; family Usitatibacteraceae; genus UKL13-2. The sequence goes on along the minus strand of JANMZU010000563.1, from coordinate 21,003 downwards.
CTCGCGCCGCGGTATCGATACGTGGATGAATGTCGTCTCTGCCTGTCGCTCCTGCAACGAGCGTAAAGGCAGCCGCTTGCCCGAGGAGGCGCATATGGAGCTGGTGTATGCGCCTTACGTGCCGAACCGCGCCGAGTTTCTGATTTTGGCGAATCGTCGTATTCTCGTCGATCAGATGGAATTCCTTAAGCAGCATGTGAGCGCGCAAAGCCGGGTGCATTTGAGCTGAGCGTCATTCATGGCGATACACGCAGACCCAATACTGGCCCGCCTTCGCAACCGCTTTCGCCTCAAACACCTCGCCAATGCTAGTGTTTCTACGTTTTAGCCACTTCGCCGTTCCAACAACATCGCATCGCCATAGCTGAAAAACCGATAGTGCTCTGCGACCGCGTGCGCGTACGCACGCTGAATATTTTCGGTTCCCGCAAACGCCGACACAAGCATCATTAACGTCGATTTCGGCAGGTGGAAATTGGTAATCAGCCGGTCAACGGTACGAAAGGTGTAACCCGGCGTGATCATGATGCGCGTCTCAGCCGATTCCGCCTGCAAACTACCACCACGTGACGCCGCCTCAAGCGTGCGCATGCTGGTGGTACCAACCGCGATCACCCGCCCACCTGCAGCCTTTGCGCTAGCGATAGCTGCGACGGTCTCCGCCGGCAGGTCGTACCACTCGCTGTGCATGACGTGCTTGGATATATCGTTGTCCCGCACCGGCTGAAAAGTTCCCGCACCGACATGCAAGGTTACGCAGGCGAGCGCAACGCCTTTTGCACGCAACCTCGCCAGCATGGCGTCATCGAAATGCAAACCAGCTGTAGGAGCAGCAACGGACCCGACGTGTTTCGCGTAGACCGTCTGATAGCGTGCCTCATCTGCCAGATCCGCGTGATGTGTGATGTATGGCGGCAGCGGCACTTCGCCGTAGCGTTCCAGGATTTCGTGAACCGTAAGTTCGCCGTCGAATTGCAACTGGAACAGGTCATCTACACGCGCCACCATGGTCGCTGCGACACTACCAGTGAAAAAGAGGCGACAGCCGGGCTTCGGTGATTTCGACGCACGCACATGCGCCAGCACGCTCTGCCCGTCCGCGAGCACGCGTTCAACCAATACCTCCGCGCTGCCGCCAGTTTCCTTGCGCCCATGCAGCCGCGCCTTGATGACCTTGGTATCGTTGAATACCAAAACATCGTTTGGCGCAATAAACACCGCTAGATCGGCGAACTGCCAATCCGTGATCGTGCCAGCGTTGCCGTCCAAATGCAGCAGGCGGCTACCGGCGCGCTCAGTGGCCGGGTGCTGCGCGATCAGTTCTTCGGGCAAGTGGTAGTCAAAATCGGCGAGGTTCATTTTTCACTTTCGGGTTGGCGCGCAGATTACGCTATAATTCCGCTCCTACCAAATCGTTGAATTTAACGATCCAGATTATTGCCGGGATGGCGGAACTGGTAGACGCACCAGACTCAAAATCTGGCGCCTGCAAGGGCGTGCCGGTTCGATTCCGGCTCTCGGTACCAAATTAAGAGGGCTCACTCAGGTGGGCCTTTTTATTTCAGCAAGGCGGATACGTCAGCGCACAATATCATTAAGACCGTTAATTGATGCGGCCTGCAGCCAGAAATGCCGCCAAACGCCGCGTCAATACTGGGCCTCAACAATTCTGTCGGCATTTTTGAATCAGCGGTAGGATAGGGCATGACCCCTATCGATCCCTACCTCGAAGCTGAATATAACAACCGCGCTCTTGTACCGGAACATCCTGCTATTTTCGAGCGCTGGCAACGTTGTTCTGCTTCGCTTCGAGAGGCATCGGCTTGCACGCTTGACCTTGGTTACGGCACCGATCCACGACAAAAGCTCGATGTTTTTCATGCCAGCGGCTCTCGCGGCACAGTGGTGTTTATCCACGGCGGCTATTGGCGTTCACTCGACAAATCAGATTTTTCATTCGTCGCAAAACCTTTCGTGGATGAAGGATTGAGTGTGGTTGCGATCAATTACCGACTCTGTCCGGCGGTTTCCATCGGTGAAGTTGTTGACGATTGCCGCCGGGCGCTGACGTGGTTAGCCTCAAATGGCGCAGGCCACGGACTAAATTTGAATCAAGTAGTGTTGGCTGGTCATTCTGCCGGCGGGCATCTGGTGGCGATGCTGTTCGCCACCGATTGGGTACCACAGGAATTCAAGTCCGCGGCAATCGTTGGCGGCTTGGCACTGAGTGGTGTTTACGACCTTGAGCCGCTGCTGCATTGCTCGATGAACACGGACATCAAACTCAATCATCACACGGCCCGCGCCGCGTCTCCGGTGCATCACATCGCCCGCATTTCCGCACCGCTGTTGCTATTTGTCGGTGCAAATGAAAGTGCCGCGTTTCGCAATCAAACACGCCTGCTCTCGGCATCATGGCACGACAATTGCCAACTAGCGCAGGACGTACCCGTCGCGAATCACTTCACGATTGTCGATTGCCTGGCGCAATCGACGCATCCGATCTGCCGGGCCACAATTGATCTGTTCAGGTGACACAACCGTTGACGCAGATATCGTGCCGTTCGCACCCAATTGACGGCTGTTCGACGCTCTATACGTCAAGTGTCGACTCTTCATCGCCTATAATTCACGCCATCAATTAGCTTTCACTATTCAGGAAAAAAGTGTCCACGACCGATCTCTCAAAACTCACTATTTCACGCGACCAGAAAGCTTTCTCGGGCAAGAAATCCGGCAAAAGGAAGTGGGCTATCGCGGCAATCTTGATAGCCGTTCTGGTCGGTGGTGCCGTCGCACTGCGTAGCAGTGGCGGCTCACAACAGGTTGAAAGCGGCATTGTTGCGAGTGCCTATCCATCCCAGGCCGTCACCGCGTTGAATGCGACCGGCCGGGTGTCTGCCCAGCGCAAGGCGGCAGTATCGACCAAGGCTACCGGGCGGCTGGAATTTCTCGGCGTGCAGGAGGGCTCTGTGGTGAAGGCGGGCGACATTCTGGCGCGCATCGAAAATCGCGACGTCACCGCCACGCTCGATCAGGCGCAGGCCTCAGTGCGCGCGGCAAAGGCCAACGTAGAGCAAGGGTTGGCCGAGTTGCGGGATGCAGAGTCCAACCTGAAGCGTTCCGAGGATCTCGCCAACAAGAATTTCATTTCGTCAGCGTCTCTGGATGCAGCCAAAGCGCGCTTTGACAAGGCGCGTGCCGCAGTTGCCTCGCTCAATGGTGCCATTGGCGTTGCAGAAGCCAATGCGCGTGCAACCAGCGTTGCCGTCGAGCAGACGCTGATTCGCGCGCCCTTCGATGGCGTTGTACTGACCAAAAACGCCAATGTAGGTGACATCATCACGCCGTTTTCATCTGCGGCGGACTCAAAGGGTGCGGTGGTCAACATGGCCGATATGGCCACGCTCGAGGTTGAGGCCGATGTTTCCGAGACTTCGCTCAGCAAAATCACTGTCGCACAACCGGTGGAAATCCAGCTTGATGCCTTTCCGGATTTGCGTCTGCTTGGCAAGGTAAGTCGCATCGTGCCGACGGTTGATCGATCCAAGGCAACGGTGCTGGTGAAAGTAGAGTTCATTGAGAAAGATAAACGGGTACTGCCGGATATGAGCGCCAAAGTTTCCTTCCTGTCACGTGAGCTTAGGCCTGATGAGCGTAAATCAGTTGTCGCGGTTCAGCCAGCGGCAGTGGCGAAGCGGGACGGTAAAGATGTACTGTTCGTGATAAGCAACAATACCGTCAAAATGACAGCGGTTACTGTTAGCAACAAGATCGGTGATTTGGTACAGGTTTCGGGCGTCAAGCCAGGTGACAAAGTCGTACTCACGCCGACAGAAAAGATTGTCGACGGCACGACAATCACCATCCTCAAGAAATAGCCGCTATGGCAGAGACTGCTAATACGCTTGTAGAGATCCGCAATCTTTCCAAGGGCTATACCCGTGGCGGGCAGGCGGTACCGGTGCTGGACAACATCAGCTTGAACATCGCGCGCGGTGATTTTATTTCTCTTATGGGGCCGTCGGGCTCTGGCAAATCGACACTGCTCAATCTGATCGCGGGAATTGATAAGCCAGACTCTGGCGTACTAAAGATTGATGGCGAGGACATCACACTGCTTTCCGAAGGGGAATTGGCCGATTGGCGCGCGGCCAACATCGGCTTCATCTTTCAGTTCTACAATCTCATGCCGGTGCTGACCGCATTTGAAAACGTAGAGTTGCCGTTGCTGTTGACCAATCTATCCAAATCCGACCGGCGTGAACGTTGCGAAATGACGCTGGCATTGGTGGGCCTGTCGGACCGAATGGAACACTACCCGAATGAACTCTCCGGGGGCCAGCAGCAGCGCGTCGCGATCGCACGGGCAATCGTGACCGACCCGACAATACTGGTTTGCGATGAGCCAACGGGGGATTTGGACAAACAATCGGCAAGCGACGTCCTGAGCATGCTAAAACAGTTAAACGTCGAAATGGGCAAAACAATTATCATGGTTACCCACGATGGGCATGCTGCAGAGGCTGCAAGACACACGGTTCATCTGGAAAAAGGGGAATTGATCGGCGAGCCGGAATAGTAGGCATGTATTACTTCAAACTCATTGTCAAAAACGTTTTCCGGGCGAAACTGCGAACCAGCCTGACTATCGTCGGACTGGTGATCGCGATAGTCGCGTTCGGCTTGCTGCAAACCGTGGTTGACGCCTGGTTTGCAGGCGCCAACGCCACTTCCGCCGCCCGGATGGTAACCCGCAACGCCATTTCCCTGGTGTTTCCGATGCCTTCATATTACCGCGAGCGCATCAAAGCCATTCCTGGCGTGAAGGCCGTCGCGCACTCGCAGTGGTTTGGCGGCGTCTACATTGAACCGAAGAACTTCTTTCCGCAATTTGCCGTCGATAGCGACAATTATTTTGAGATGTATCCTGAATTCCTGATGAAGCCAGAGGAGTTGCTGGCTTTCAAGCGTGACCGGCAGGGGGCAATCGTAGGACGCAAACTGGCGGATCAATTTGGCTGGAAAGTGGGCGACATTATTCCCATTCGCGGCACGATATTCCCCGGCAACTGGCAGTTTACGATTCGCGCCATATTCGACGGCAAGGACGAGACGACCATTACCCGCCAGTTCTATTTCCAGTGGAATTACATCAACGAATATCTCGTCAAGCGCTTTCCGCGGCGCGCCGACCAGATCGGCGTTTTCAACATCGAAGTCACCGATCCGGGCCGAATTGCCGATATTTCAAAGGCTATCGATGCTGAATTCAAGAACTCACTGGCAGAGACACTAACCGAATCCGAGAAGTCCTTTCAGTTGGGATTCGTTGCGCAATCGGAGGCCATCGTCGTGGCCATCAGAGTTGTGTCGTTCGTGGTTATTTTCATCATCATGGCGGTGGTCGCGAACACAATGGCGATGACAGCACGCGAACGCCTGGCCGAGTACGCGACGCTTAAGGCATTGGGGTTTTCACCCGGCTTTGTCGCGGCACTGGTGTTTGGTGAAGCGATGGCGCTGGCGCTCATCGGTGCCGGCATCGGCATCCTGCTTACTTTTCCTGTCGCCCAGGGATTCGCCGCCTCACCGGCCGGGACCTTGTTTGCCTCGTTCAAGGTGTCATCAAGTACGGTTGCGCTGCAGGCAACATGCGCGGTCGTGGTCGGTTGCGTGGCCGCCTTGGTGCCTGGTTGGCGCAGCGCCAACATAAAAATTGTCGACGGGCTGAGGCACGCAGGATGAAGCTCGTCTCATGAAGGTCCCGTTCTCATACGTATTTCGCAATCTCTGGACGCGCAAACTTACTACCGGGCTGACCGCTGGTGGCATGGCCTTGGTGGCTTTTGTGTTTGCTGCGGTATTGATGCTCGATGCCGGCCTTAAACAGACGATGGTTGGTACCGGCAGTTTTGACAACGTGATGTTTATCCGAAAGGCGGCGGAGACTGAAATCCAGAGTGGTGTATCGCGCGAACAGGCCTCATTGCTGGAAAGCCTGCCGCAAATTGCACGCGACGTCGATGGACGGCCGATGATTTCCAAGGAGTCTGTTGTTCTGATTTCGTTGATCAAGCGCGGCCAGGACAAGGGATCGAACATCGTCACACGTGGCCTGCCGCCAATGGGATTGACGCTACGGCCACAAGTGAAAATTGTCGGCGGGCGTATGTTCCGTCCCGGCTCGTCCGAGATTGTCGTCGGGCGCAGCGTGTTTGAAGAGTTTGAGGGTGTTGCCATCGGTCAGTCCTTGCGATTTGCACAGCGAGACTGGCTGGTTGTAGGTACGTTCGACGGCGGCAAAAGCGCGTTTGACTCCGAAGTCTGGGGTGATAGTGAGCAGCTGTTACAGGCGTTCCGGCGCAACGGCTACTCGTCTGCCATTGCGCGACTGGCAGACAGCAACTCATTCGACGCGATGAAAACGCTGGTCAACGACGACATACGCCTAACTGTCGAAGGCAAACGCGAGCAACTTTTTTATGAGGACCAGTCACGCGCGCTGTCGACATTCATATCGATCCTTGGCACAGTACTGTCGGTCATTTTTTCGCTCGGCGCCATGATCGGTGCTGCAATTACGATGTATTCGGCCGTGGCGATGCGGACTGCAGAAATCGGCACCTTACGAGCACTCGGTTTCAGACGACCTTCAATTCTGGCTGCATTTCTGCTGGAGTCCCTGTTGCTGGCACTGGTGGGCGGCATTGCCGGACTTTCATTCGCGACACTGCTTCAATTTTTTACAATCTCGACACTTAATTTTCAGTCGTTTTCACAGTTAGCTTTTGGCTTTACGTTGACAGCAAGCGTAATTGTGAAAACCCTGCTGTTTTCACTGGTGATGGGCTTTATTGGCGGCTTTCTGCCTGCGATGGAGGCGTCGCGGCTAAAGATCGTCGATGCGCTGCGGGCAAATTGATGCGTGCGGTGTTGCCTCGGCGCATCGATTGCGAATTGCTGGCAGGCTGGCAGACTGTCGGGCTGCTAGAGAGACACCTCAAGATTGTCGATAAGCCGGGTGGTACCGATTCGCGCAGCAGCAAGCACGACCAGTAACCGTTCGTCCAGGGCTGGCTGTAACAGATCTCGCTGGCGCCGTATTGCGACATAGTCAGCTTGCCAGCCATTGGTACTGAGCGCGCTCATGGCGTCCGCTTCCAGCGTCGAATAGTCGCGCTCACCCGCCAACAACGCAGTTTGTATCCGTCGCAGTAGCAAATGAAGTTGCGGTGCCTGGTCGCGTTCGGTAATACTCAGATAGGCATTGCGCGACGAAAGAGCCAAGCCATCATCGGCACGCACCGTTTCGGCCAGAACCATCTCGATGGGCAAATTGAACTGCCGTACCATATTGTCGAGAACGCGGCACTGCTGATAGTCTTTCTTGCCAAACACTGCCAAGTGCGGCTGGACCATGTTAAAGAGCTTCAGCACAACGGTGGAGACGCCGCGATAGTGCCCCGGTCGTACCGACCCTTCGAGAATATTCTGTATTTCCGGTGGGTCGACAATATAAGTCTGTGGCTCCGGATAGACTTCGTTTTCGTCGGGTGCAAACACGACGTTTACGCCTGCATCGCGGCATTGTGCGCAGTCCGCCGTCAACGTTCTTGGATAGCGCCCGAAATCTTCCTTTGGGCCAAACTGCAGACGATTAACAAAAATCGATACGACAACGCAGCCTTGCGCCCCGACGCGCCCGCGCGCTGCATGCGCAAGGTTGATGTGGCCAGCGTGCAGGCTGCCCATAGTCGGTACCAAGGCTACGCTACCCTCTGGTTTGAGTCGTTCTCGCAGGGAAGCAACGGTGTGAATGATATCCATGGTGGGCATCGCCTCATGCAGCGTTAACGTATTCCCGGCTGCCGCGCAGATTTTCAATGCGTTTGATCAGCATCCCCATGTGCTCGCGGTTGTCGGCAAAATTGAATGGGTCACTATTGACGATGAGCAGCGGGGAGTCGCTGTAGTCGTAAAAATACCGAGTGTAGGACTCGGACAAACGCAACAGATAATCCTCACTGATTCCCTTTTCCATCGGTCGCGCGCGACGCTGGATGCGGGACACCAACTGATTCACCGACGCTTGCAGATAGATGACTAGATCGGGTGTCGGCGCCTGCGGCTTTAAATGGTTGTAAAGCTGTGAATATAGACTGAACTCGTTGTCGTCGAGCGTCAGCTTCGCGAACAGTGCGTCCTTTGCCAACATGTAGTCGGCGATGGTTTTCTTTTCAAACAAATCCGGCTGTCTGACCGATGCAAGTTGATTGACGCGCTGAAACAGAAAAAACATTTGGGTCGACAGCGCGTGGCGCTTCATGTCACGATAAAACAGCGGCAGAAACGGATTCGCGCTCGGATCTTCCAGCAACAGATCAGCACGGTAGTGTTCGGCGAGCAGGCGCGCCAGCGTTGATTTGCCGCAGCCAATAGGTCCTTCGACGACAATGTAGCGATGCTTCATTGGCCAGTCTCGACACCAACGGACTCAGGGTTTCGGGAAATTCCAAAATGAAAAACACCAGCATCGGCGCACCGCTTCAGCCAAATATGGCCGGAAAGGCCCGCCAAATGGCGATCTAGACTCGCCAATGCGGTTTGCAATTTCGTCAAGTTTCGACTTCGCACTTCAGATAACTCACTCCGGACACATCCAGCGACGCCATGAATTGCTTTGCCAAACCTTTTCCGGGAATGACGACCTGTGGCGCGATTTCCAGCAACGGCAGCAGCACAAACGCCCGTTCGTGCATACGCGGGTGCGGGATGGTGAGCCCGCGCTCACTCAACTGCGAATTGTCGAACAAAAGGATATCCAAATCGAGTGTTCTGGGGCCATTCCTCTCTTCGCTCGCGCCATTTCTGAGTCGCCCATGTTGTGCTTCGATTGCATGCAGATGCATCAGTAGGTCGTGAGGCGAGAGCGTGGTCGCGATCTTTGCGACGGCATTGACGAATTGCGGCTGTTCCGTAATCCCAACCGGCGCGGTTTCATACAAAGATGAGACTTGCGACAGTTCAGTTTCGGACAGCTCATCAATTTCACGCAGCGCACGTTGCACATGCCGCAGGGGGTCGTCTACGTTGCTGCCGAGCGCGATGAATGCCGTCGACCCTGCCGCAGTCAAGTTGGCATCTGACATGGTCATGCAGCGGTTTCTGCCGAGGGTGACTGTGAGGGCTGCGACAAATCCAGCGTTGCTTGCCCATCACCCTTGACGGTTTTTTTCTTGCTACGGCGGCGTTTCTTGGCCTTCGGCTCGTTGTCCGGCAGTAGCATGCCCTCTCTGGTCGGCTCATCGGCAAACTGGAAGCGCTCCCACCACGCGGCAATTTCCGTGTCTGCGTCACCTGCCTCCGCGCGCAAGGCATAAAAATCGTAGCTGGCGCGGAACCTTGGATGCGTCAGCGTACGGAAAGCCTGGCGCTGTGAGCGATGCGGGAAACGCGGCTGTGCGGCCCATAACTCCTTGATCAACGGATCGAGCCGTCTCGGGACGGCGAGGGTCTTTCGCTGTTCGTCGAGAACTTCATCCATCGCCTCATGCATCGCTTGCAACGGTCGCACGCCCTTGGCTTCCAGCGCACGCGAACGCTGCACCATTGGCCACCAAAAAAGGGCCGCAAACAAGAATGGTGGTGACACGCCTTTATCCTGCGCGATGCGCTCATCGGTGCGCTGCAATGCGAGCGTGACGAACGCCTTGGCATGAGGGTCGGCGAACAGCGAATCCAGTACTGGCAAAATGCCCAGGTGTAAACCCAGCGAGCGAAGTTTCTCGATGCCGTTGAGCGCGTGCCCGGAGAACAGCATTTTCTGCATTTCGTCGAATAGCCTTGCGGTGGGCACGTTGTCGAGCAAAGGAGCGAGTTCTGCAATCGGCGCCTCGGTCGCCGCATCTATCGTGAAGCCCAGTTTCGCCGCCAGTCTGGCCGCGCGCATCATGCGCACCGGGTCCTCGCGATAGCGTGCGGTGGGGTCGCCAATCATGACGACGCGCTTCTGCCTGATATCCGCAAAGCCGTTTACACAATCCCATACTTCCTCACGCTCAGGATCGTAGAACAGCGCATTCATGGTGAAGTCCCGGCGGATCGCATCGTCCTGCTGATTGCCGTAAACGTTGTCGCGAAGCAGTCGGCCATGCTCATCAGCGCGGCCATCTTGCTCGTCGGCTTCAGCCGCAGGATGATTCGCCCGAAACGTTGAGACTTCCACTGTCTCATCGCGGAACATGACGTGGACGAGCTTGAATCGACGACCGATGATGCGGGCACGACGAAATACCGCTCTCACCTGCTCGGGTGTCGCATCGGTGGCAACGTCATAGTCCTTGGGGTGGCGGCCCAATAGCAAATCGCGAACTGCGCCGCCGACGACGAAACCCTTGTAACCGGCGCGGTGCAGTCCTTCGCAGACGCTGATGGCGGCATTGGAAAGTTCTTCCCTGCGTATACCGTGCTCGTCGCGCGTGTAAATTCGCTCCTTGGGTGGAGCCGGCTTCCGGGTCTTTCTGGCGCCAAATACTTTTTCAATGAATTTCTTGATCACGCGGTGTCTTTATCTTGTCGAAATAATCGGCCAGCCATGCTTTTCGGCATGCAAGCGCAGACTGTCATCGGGGTTAACGGCGACCGGGTCGCTGACAGCTTCCATGAGTGCAAGGTCGTTGTGCGAGTCGCTGTAGAAATAGCTGCGGTCAAAATCCGCAATCTCTTTGTCCATTGCGGAAAGCCATTCATGTACCCGCCTGACCTTGCCATCCCGGAAGGACGGCTCGCCAATCGGCAGTCCAGTATAGCGGCCATCGACAAACTCAACGTTACAAGCGATCAGATGCTGCACGCCAAAGCGCTGCGCGATGGGTGCCGTGATGAATGCATTGGTGGCGGTGACAATGGCGCACAGGTCGTTGGCGTGATTGGCCAGCAGGTTCAACGCTTTGGCGCCAACCATCGGCTCAATTTTCTGCGCCATATAGCGTTGGTGCAGTGGCGCCAACTCGGCCTTTGACTTGCCCGCGATCGATGCGAGCGTGAACGCCAGATATTCGTTAATGTCCAGCGTACCGGCTTTATATTGGCCCCAATAATAATCATTTCTGCGGGCATGTTCAGCCCCGTTGACCAAGCCCTCCTCAACCAGAAACTGTCCCCAGGCGTGATCGCTATCGCCGGTGAGCAGGGTGTGATCGAGATCGAACAGGGCGAGGTTCATACCAGACTTGGCTGCGCCATGTCGCGCAACAATGGCAAGGTGATCTCTCGCCCGGTTTCAAGCGAATAATTGTCGAGCGCATCCAGAAAATGCATAAGCGACGCGAGGTCACGCCGGGAATGGCGCAACAGGTAAGTAATCACTTCTTCACGTAAGGTAAACCCGCGACTGCGCGCATGCGCCTTTAGAGCCTCAGATTTTTCGGCATCGGAAAGCGGGAACAGCTGGAACACCAGCCCCTGCCCCAGGCGTGAAGCAAGATCGCGTCGAACGTTCAAGTCGCGTGGCGCCGCATTGCCGGTGACAAGCAGAAAATGATCGGCTGGATTGCAGATGATGAGATTGATGAGGTTGAAAACCCCGGCCTGGCCGTTTGCGTCCAGCGAATTGATGTCGTCCACGAGGAAGTTCATGGCCACTTCAGGCAAAACACCAGCGTGGTCAGCGAAAAAACCAGCGCCCTGAGTCGCATTTGAGACTGACTTCGCGAGATGCGATTTACCGCTGCTGGGCTCACCCCACAGGTAGATGATCCTTGAAGGTGATTGCCCGGAAGCCGCATCCAGCAAGGCTTTCAGCGCTTCGCCATTGCGGCCGGGGACAAAGTTTTCAAGCGACGGGGTGGGACTAGGTATGAGGTCGAGAATCAGTTGCTTCACGTCAGCAATTATACCTTCGCAATTCCAACAGAAGCCCTAAGAAAAACGGCCGGTGTTGCCACCGGCCGTTCCTTTTGTACATTTACCGAATAGCGATTTAGAACTCGTAACGGAATGTCGCCTGCAATGCCCATTGCGACTCGCCACCGTTCTGACGGGTCGTGAAATCGGTGACATTGTTTGCCACACTGTAAACGTAGCGGCCTGAGGCATCAATACCGACGAAGTTCGCGAAACTGCGCGGCTGGCCGCCATTGGACTGGAAGCCAATTTCATCGATTCGGCCCCAGCGCTTGTTGATCAAATTGGCAACGTTCAGGACGTCAAGTACAAAGGTCGCTTTATGCCCTTTAAAGAAGCTGGGTAGTTGCTGGCTGATGCGCATGTCAATGCTATTTGACCAAGGCGAGAAATTCTCGTTGCGCTTCACAACACTACCGGCATTTTTTGCCAGGCCGCCGTTGTCATTGACGATTTTCCAGAATCTCTCTTCATTGACCTTGCTTGTTGCGGTATCACCTTGGAATACGACTTCACCGGAGCCGAAGGCTTTTGGTATGTACATAAGGTCGTTACCACCAAGGCCGTCGCCGTTCGCGTCGTTGGCAAAGGTCCAACTATATGGCTTGCCCGAGCGACCCTCGACAAAGAAGCCGATTTCCGTCTTCAGGTTGCCGATGAAGTTGTGGCGCCAGTTTACGGTTGCGTTCAGGCGATCTTTGACGAGATAAACCGAGTTGGCGGAAGAACTTTCATTAGGATTGAGTACAGCGCGTGCTGCCCAGTTCGAGTTTGCCACTGAGGAAGTCAGGCCACTGACTTCAGTCGCATCCGTGTAGGTATACGAAAACGACCAGGCAAAGTTGTTCTTCATCGGGCGGCTTAACGAAACTGTCGCCAGATTGCCGTTACCTTCATTGGTTCTTGATGCGAGCAACACGTTGTTGTACAAAGGATTGCTTAGTGCCCGTGTGCGGTTGTCTGTGGCGCAATTGGTACCCGCAACAGTTCCCGTTGTGACGCGCGCACCACCCGCTGTCCAGCAATTCGGGTTAACTGCAGTTGCGGTATAGAAAATCTGGCGTCCGTCGGGGCCAATTCTTGTCGGTGCGCCGAGATTCAAGTGCTGGTAATAGATACCGCTCTCGGTTTGCGTATAGAGATATTCAACGCCGGCGACGATTCCGAACCACGGTAGTTCACGCTCAAACGCAAGATTGGCTTTCCAGACTGACGGCTGACCAAGCCCGTTTTCAAGGAAATCGACGCTAGGTGCCGGTGGCGCGCCCAGATTGGAAACCTGGCCCGCTGGATCAGCCCTGAAAATTCCGCCGGCCGCGGAACACGCGGCGTTACCGTTTGAGCCACAACCAATAAAGCCCGTAGCGACGCCAGGATTGGAAAATGGGTTGGACAGCCAGACCGTTGCCGCCGCGCCCTGGAACAAGCCAAAACCACCGCGAATTTGCGTGGGCAGCTTGCTGTCAAACGTGTAGTTGAAGCCGAAACGTGGCTGGATCAGGTACTGGCCATCAATCGTATTGGTGTTATCCCTGCCAAAACCGCCCGATTGGCGAACACCCGTGGTTGGATTGCCCGCCACCAATGGTGCTGCTGCTGCTATGTTTGTCTTCGGCCTGTCGTCGGTCGCAGCGCTGTCGATACGCAAGCCAAACATCATTGTCAGATTCGGATTGACGGTCCATGAGTCCTGTATTGCCCCGCCATAATTCTTCAGCTTGAAGCTGGCGATACCATCGGCAAGTGAACCGCCGGCAACGAGCGGAACTTGAACAGAATATGACGTTGGCCGACCGCGGGTGAAGTTCTCCAGCACTGCAGCTTGAATCGCTTCCGCGGTTGCAGTTCCGCAAACGATGGAGCCGAACGAGTACGTATAGGTCGCGCTGCTGTTTTGGCAGCTAAAAACGTAGTTACCTTTCGTATCCTGCAGGAATGCGTTGTAAATCTTGTTCTGGGTGTAGTCGGCAGCAAACTTGAGTTCGTGGTCTCCCAGCGTCCAGTTGGCGCCGAAAAAGCCGTCGATTGTTTTGGTGTCAAGAATGTTGGTGTGGCGGCTGCGCTCAGTACCAAACAGCAGATTCCGCGTACCGCCCAACACGCTGGTTGGTGTGCCGACCGGCAGGGCACCCGTAAAGCTTAGTGAAATCTGCGGCAGGGAGGAATTATTCTTCGGCTCGCTGTGGTAATCGCGATTGGAGACTTTAAGCTCGGTAGAGAAGGTTGGCGTCCAGTCACTGAATACCTGACCGACGATTGTCTCAATGGTCTTGATCTGGGTGTACCAGTTCGAGCTTAGCGAGAGTGCCGTATTGGGCGTTGAAAAAAAGTTCGGGAAAATTGGCTCAGCCTGCTCAGTCTTTGTATATCGCAAGTTGGCGCGGTGGGACGAATTTATGTTCCAGTCCAGCTTGACCAGCGTGTCTTTGGCAGTAAGCTCGGTGCCGCTTGGAATAGCGCCGGAACCAATGTCAATGTTGTAAGTATTCCTTGCAATTGCCTGCGCGCTGGCAATGGCGCTTGGTGTAATACCAATGTTGGTCAACGGGCTGCCGATAGGGCCGAGCGCTGGTGCATTGCGGGTGCTCTTAAGCTCTTCATAGCCAACAAAGAAAAACAGCTTGTCTTTGATAATAGGACCGCCAAGCGTGAAGCCCTTGGTTGTTTCCTCAAACGTCGGTGCGTCGGTATAGGTATCGCTGGTGCGGTTGTAACGCTGTCCGACCCACTTGTCGTCACGGTACACATACGACACACTGCCTTTGATGTCATTGGTGCCTGATTTGGTGACGGCATTGACGTTGGCGCCCGTGTAGCCTTTCTGGGTGACGTCGTAGTTGGAAACGTTTACCTGTACCGATTGAATTGCGTCGATCGAAATTGGCTGCTTCAATGTCGGCAAGCCGTTGGACTCCAGACCGAAGGTGTCGTTGATCGCAACGCTATCGATGGTGATGGAGTTATAGCGGGAGTTTTGACCGGCGACGGAAACTTCGCCGCGCTCCTTGTCGGTTTGAGCGACGCGTGGGTCGATCCGCGCGTAATCCTGCAAATTGCGCCTGATGGACGCGTATGCATCTAATTCCTGGCGGCTGATACTGGTACCGGCGCCCATTGCCGTATTGCTGAATTTGTCCGAGCCGACGTTTTGGCCGGTCACGACGATCGTTTCGACAGCTTGTGCACCGCCAAGTTTGGCATCTATGCTTGCGGTCTCCGCGAGTTGCAGAAAGACGCCGTCACGTTTTTCCGTCACGCCGTCCTTGGTAATTGTGATGGTATAGGGACCACCGACGCGCAAGCCTTTCGCGCTATAGCGGCCTTCAGCGTCGGTCGTGGTCGTGTTCAGCGACCCGGACTCCTTGTGAAGAATTGTCACTTGCGCGCCGCCCGCGGGCCTGCCGTCTGCACCAGTGATGCGTCCGCCAACAGAAGACGTTGTGTTTTGTGCCATTGCCGGGATTGCAGCGAGCGCAATTGCGACGCTCAGGGCAATCTTGGATAGCCCGATCCGATGAGTCTTTGTCATGATGTAACCCCGATAAGAGATTTAGAAAAAATTTTCCGCGAACGGCACGAACGTGTATTCGTCAAACCAGCGTGAAACAGCACCAGTTCTGCTGCGGTCGCTAACAACCGACTTTTTACCGGTCGATTATGACGGATTCGTGACCGGAAGAGAATTGCACTTTGACCATTCAGTCAGGCAAACAGACTTAAAACATTACGAAACAACAATTTGTATCAGTCATCACTGATACAACATTAAGTTCTCAGCCGGGAAATGAACCACTCCTCCCGCCATGATTGTTGTATGCGCGCAACAATGCTACGCAGGCATAAAGACCGCAGTTGTCGAGCTTCACCGGTGTATCCCTGCTTAATTAAGGCGGGTGATTCGGCCGATGCCGGGAGGTGTAAGTGGTGAACCCGTCGAAATCAACTCAACGAGCGCTTCCAGGTCAAGCACGCCTACCTGACGGTCAGTACCGGCGCGAAACAAACCCATCCCTTCGCTGCCCCCGGCGAGAAAGCTGTTTGCTGTTACTCGATACTGCAAGCCCGACTGAATCGGTTCGCCATTCAATTTCATCGAACCGGGGACGATCTTTTCCCCCCTCGGGCGCGCATTGTCCCAGGTGTACGTAAAGCCTTTTGAAACGCCGAGCAGACGCGCGCGATCACTGTTGGTAAATTGTTGTTCCAGCAGCTCTTTCACCTGCTTTCCCGTCAGCGTCATGACGATCAAGTCATTTTGAAAGGGCTGTGCCTTGAACAGGTCGCCGTATTTCACGCCGCCGTCTGCGTCGGGAATGATGGGTGCGCGCAGACTGCCGGGGTTATTGAACGCGATCACAGCACCGCCCCTGTCTGGTGCCGCGGTGCCAAACAAATGAGCGTCGGCGATCATATTGCCGAGCGTGGACTCGCCCGCCGGGCTAACCACAGCGCTAACTTCGCGCGTGAGCTTGCCGACCACGCGGCTCTCCAACGGCGCTGACAACTTAGCGTACGAATCGACCAGCGCTGAGACGGCAGCATCCTTCGGACCCTTTGGGTCGACCACAAGATTCTGAGCAGTCTTACTGATTATTTTGCCGGTAGCGCGATCAAGTACCAGATCGATATCTGTGACGAGCGTGCCGTAACTGCCCGCGCTGGTGACGAGCTTATTGCCAATTTCACAAATGTGGTAACGATGTGTATGTGCCGTTATTACGACTTGTACGGATGGGTCAACATTCTCGACAATTTCCTTTGCACGGCCATGAAAATCGACACACTGATTGATGCTGCCGGATTGCATGCCGCCCTCGTGCATCAAAACCACAATTGATTCGATGCCCTGCGCTTTAAGCTCCGGTATCAGCTTATTAATTGTTTCGACCTCTTCCTTGAAGGTCAGCCCAACTGTGCCACCTGGACGCACGATGGCAGGCGTCGACAGAGTAGTCAGGCCGATAAAAGCAATCTTGACACCTTCGAAGACTTTCACGGTGTACGCAGGAAACAACGGTTTGCCAGTCGCGTTTTCGATCACATTTGCGGCAAGGAATTCGAACCTGGCGCCTTGGTACGGCGGACGTCCACCACAATCCGGCTTTCCCGATTTTTCATCCATAACGCAGCCGCCAGCCTTGAGGCGCCTTAGGTGCTTGACGCCGTAATCAAACTCGTGATTCCCCACGGCATGGATATCGAGACCGACCAAGTTCATCGCCTCGATCGTGGGCTCGTCCTTAAATAGAGCCGATAGCAATGGGGTTGCACCAACCATATCACCGGCGGAAACCACTGCCACATTCTTGTTCTTCGCCTTCAGGCTCTGAACCAGCGCGCTAAATTGTTCAATGCCACCGGCGGGATCGAATCGAATTCCAGTCGATTGCGCCGCGTCAGGCACGCCAACGCGAAGGCTGGGCATGCGGAGATTGCCGTGAAAATCATTAAACGCAATAATCTTGACCGAGACAGTTGCGCTTACAGGCGGCGCACCGGAAGACGGGGCTGTCTTTGGTGCCTGACCGCACGAGGCACTCAGGAAAACAACCCCAAGAACAAATAAATTGCGCTTAAAACTCATCGCGACACCTCGAAAACGTAAGCCCGCATTTTACGCGAACATTTGCGCAAGATCAGACATTGGGGCACATGCGCAATAGCGGTTGACGACTCACCGCCACAAATACGCGTATCATTTTCTCTTTATAAAATGATGCTGGTGCTGCATTTTTACTACGCATCGACCACGTATTTTCACCCGTCATACGTATGGACACTCGAAAACAGGAGTAACAAGAAAATGGCGCTCGCAATGCAGAGTTTGATGGGATTCATCGCAATGTATGCGATCGCGTGGGCGATTTCCGAAAAGCGCGGCGTCATCAATTGGCGTACCGTATTTGGTGCAATCATCCTGCAGGTCATCATGTTCGTGTTGCTGTTCAAGTTTCCGTATTTCAAGGACGCTTCTGCCGCGCTCAACGATGCACTCAACGGCGTGGCTGCCGCCACACGTGTGGGTACAAATTTCGTGTTCGGATATCTCGGCGCCTCCGGTAATCCTGCTGATGCGCCGTTCCCGGTCAAGGATGGCGGCAGCACGTTCGTGCTGATGACGATGGCGTTGCCGCTCATCATTGTCGTCTCGGCCCTTTCTTCGCTGCTGTTTTACTGGCGCATCCTGCCGTTTATCGTCAATGTGTTTTCATGGGTCTTGAAGAAATCCATCGGCGTAGGTGGCGCGGTCGGCGTTTCCACCGCTGCCAATATTTTCCTCGGCACCGTCGAAGCGCCGATGTTTATAAAGCCGTATCTGGCCAAACTCTCGCGCGGCGAACTGTTCATCACGATGGCTGGCGGCATGGCGGGTATCGCTGGCACGGTGATGGTGGTGTACGGCGTGATTCTTAGGGATGTCGTGCCAGACGCCATAGGCCACATTTTGATCGTCTCGTTCATCAGCGCGCCGGCGGCTATCGCTTTTTCGGCGCTGATGGTCCCGCACGAGGGCCCGGTTACCGACGGCGATATCACCACTGATCGTCCGTCGAGCAGTGTGATGGATGCCATCACACAAGGCACCGTTGATGGTGTTTCCAGCTATATCAACGTTGCGGCCATGCTGATCGTGTTGACTGCATTAATCGCACTGACGAACATGATTATTGGCATCCCCTTTGACAAGACTTCTGCGCCGACCCTTCAAGGCATCCTCGGCTGGATCATGCGTCCGGTAGTGTGGTTGATCGGGATTCCATGGAGCGAGGCGCAGACAGCAGGAGCGCTGATGGGCACGAAGACGGTATTGAACGAGTTCATCGCTTTCCTTGATCTTGCCAAGCTATCAGTGGACGCGCTCTCCGAACGCAGTCGCGTCATCATGATTTATGCGCTTTGCGGCTTTGCCAACTTTGCGTCCATCGGCATCATGATCGGAGGTCTGGGCACAATCTGTCCCGAGCGGCGCAGCGACATCATCGACCTGGGCTATAAGAGCCTCATTGCGGGGACCTTGGCCACGCTGTCCTGCGGCGCGCTGGTCGGCATTATTTACTAACGGAATAGCCCATGGCCATTATTACGGACCTGTCCGCTGCTGGAAAAGCCACACCGATTGTCGTCATCCACAGCACAAGCTTTGATGCCTTTCTTGCGCATGCGGATGCACGCACGCGATCCTGGCTCCTTGCTACCAGCTTCAAGGCTAAGGCACATACCTTTTTGCTGATACCTTCTCCGGAAGGTGCTGTCGAACAAGTATTGGTCGGGGTGAAGGATGCCGGGGATGTGTATGCACTGTCGCATCTACCGCTCTCGTTACCGGTCGGAAGTTACGCAATCTCAAGCCATCACGACACGCTGGACCCATATGCCGCTGCGCTGAGCTGGGGGCTGGGCAGCTACCAATTTGACCGCTACAAGACGGCATCGCGGGCGCCGGCAAATCTGGTCATCGCTGCGAGCGAAAGTGTTTCGCGGGCAGGGCGAACTGTTGCTTCTGCCAAACTAATCCGTGACCTCGTCAACACGCCGACGGAAGACATGGGGCCATTGCATCTCTCTGGCGTTGGACGAGAATTGGCCACGGAATTCGGCGCCAGTTTTCGCGAATGGGTCGGTGATGAATTATTGGCGAACAACTTTCCGGCGATACACGCGGTCGGCCGTGCCAGCCATCGGCCACCACGTCTCATCGAATTAACCTGGGGCGACCCGTCACATCCGCGCGTAGCATTGGTCGGCAAAGGCGTTTGCTTCGATACCGGTGGCCTCGATATTAAAGGCGCCGATGGGATGCGCTGGATGAAGAAGGATATGGGTGGCGGCGCACATGCGCTCGGCTTGGCTCGATTGATCATGGCCGAGAAGTTGCCCGTCCATCTGCACATGTTGGTGCCAGCAGTGGAAAACGCGATCAGCGGCAATGCCTATCGGCCTGGCGATGTCATCACCACACGCAAAGGACTGAGCGTGGAAATCGGCAATACAGACGCCGAGGGACGAATCGTGCTTTCGGATGCGCTGGCACTTGCCGCTGAGAGCAAGCCTGCCATCATTATTGATTTCGCCACCCTCACCGGCGCCGCACGCGTTGCACTCGGGCCAGAATTACCCGCCACCTTCTGTAACGATGAAACGTGGATGTCGGACCTCATCAGCGCCAGCCAAGTAACGCGTGACCCTCTATGGCGACTGCCACTCTGGCAGCCCTACAACGCGATGATTGAGCCCGCAATTGCCGACCTCGTGAACACCGGCGGACCACAGGCTGGTGCCGTTACGGCGGCACTTTTTCTGGAACATTTCATTCCCAAGGATCAAGCCTGGATTCATATTGACTTGTTCGCCTGGAATCCGAAGTCGCGCCCGGGGCGCCCGGAAGGTGGTGAAGCGCAAACGCTGCGTGCAACACTAGAGATGCTGAGAGTGCGATTCCAATAGTGACAAACATGAATGATTGCGTGAAGTCGCCCAGTCGTTTATCATTCGGCCCTTGCTGGAGAGGTGGATGAGCGGTTTAAGTCACACGCCTGGAAAGCGTGCGTAGGTTAATAGCCTACCGCGGGTTCGAATCCCGCCTTCTCCGCCAGAACAAAACAGCCCCGAAAGGGGCTTTTTTGTTCTGGCGGAGAAGGCTTGATGAACGCCCGCCACGGGTTCGACTAAGAACATGCCGGGGGCACTCGATTGGACGCGCGCAGCGTGGTCGCGAAGCGATGACAGGAGCGGTCAAAGCCGAGACTGACACAGTCCCGCCAAAGAAAAATGGAAACCTATTATTGGTGCGCTTGCGGGCCTTTTGATTGCTATCACCAGGCTGGGTGGGGTATTGACAAAATACCGCACGGTACAAAATATAGATGGAAGTAGAAACAAAAACGGGCTAGCTTTCGCTAACCCGTTTTGTTTTCTGCTCGAAAGCTGGCGTCCCCAACCGGATTCGAACCGGTGTTACTGCCGTGAAAGAGTTCTAACCTAGACATTTCTGGACATAGAAAAACAACATAACCTCTTGAAAGCCTTGTAAATAGTGCCTTTTCAGCCTATCATTGTCTTTGGTTGTCTAGGGATATAATCTAGACATGATCTAGA
>JANMZU010000540.1:0-4233 GCA_031383585.1 Betaproteobacteria bacterium | reverse complement strand
GTTGGCGGCAGGTGCTGAATTCATCGTGCTGGTATGCGGCGACGTGATGACCATGCCGGGCCTGCCGAAGGTACCGTCAGCGAACGCAATCGATGTAAACGACGAAGGGAAGATTGTCGGGTTGTTCTGATCGCGGTTGTGTCGGCGCAAGTGTTTTCGATACGGTTTGACGAAGAACGCCATTTGGCGCACCTCTTGAGCCATTATTGGCTGGTGAGGTGCGCCTGTCATTGTGTCCGACCGAATTTCGGTGGTACGTGAAAATACGCCTTGCCCGGCATCTCGAAATCCATCTTCACGTCCACCTCAGCGGCTACTCGCATTCGGAACCCCAACATGAAATTGATTTCATCACATTTCACTCGCCTGCTGGCAGCCGTCGCATTCCTCGGCGCCGCATCCGCAATGGCGCAGCCGACAAAGCGTCCCGTCGCCCACACCGACTTTGACGCCTGGCGAACGATTGCTACACCGGTGCTATCGCGTGACGGTAAGTGGCTCGCGTACTCGGTTCAACCACAGGACGGCAACGGTGAACTAGTGGTGCGTGAAATCGCAAGTGGCAAGGAGCGTCGAGAAAGTGTCGGTCTGCTACCACCGCCGATGACCACGCCGAATGAAGAGAACCCGGATGCCCCGCCAGTGCCGCGGGCTATCCGCGTAGTGTTTAGCAGCGATAGCCGATTCCTGGTCGCGACCACCTATGCGTCGAAAGCCGACACGGTTGCCGCGCGCAAGGCGCGCAAGAAACCCGAGGAAATGCCCAAGGGCGGTCTGCTGATTCTCAATCTGTCCAGCGCCGAAGCTGTGCGGGTGGCTGACGTCAAGAGCATGCAAGTGCCGGGCAAGGGTGGGGCGCTTGTTGCGTATCTGAAGGAGGAAGCAAAGCCGGCAGCAGCCAAAGCTGACGATGCTGCCGCGAAGACAACTGCGGCACCGGCCGCCGCCGCTCCGGCGCAATCGCCAGTGACCCCGCCAGCGCTAACGCCACCCGTGCAGACGCCGCCCAAGGATGAGGCAGGAGATGATCAAGCCGCCGCGCGCCGTGCTCCTGCTGTGACCACCCCGGGCGCCAAGAAAGACTACGGAACCGAACTCGTGTTGCGGGATCTGGCGACCGGCGCCGAGCGCACATTTGCTGATGTGCTCGAAGCTTCATTCGCACGTGACGGCAATACTTTGCTCTACACCGTCTCGTCCAAAGCCGAAACCGACAACGGTGTTTACGCGCTAAGCACCAACGATGCAGCGCCGCCGGTGGCCTTGCTCAGCGGCAAAGGCAAATACACCAAGCTGACATGGGATCGCGAACAGACGCAGGCCGCGTTTCTCAGCGACCGCGACGATGCCGCAGCCAAAGTGCCCGCGTTCAAGCTGTATCACTGGCCGCGCGGCACCTTGAAAGCAACCGAACGCGTTTCAGCTGGCATTGCCGGGCTTCCGTCGGGCATGGGGCCCAGCGACAAAGGTGTCGTCGCATTTTCACGCGACGGCAAAAAACTCTATGTGGGTGCAGCTCAGCCAGCAAAGCCACCACGTGCAACTGATTCCGGCCCGACCGATGATGAAAGAGTCGTCGCTGACCTCTGGCGCTGGAACGATGACCTCGTGCAGCCGATGCAGAAGGTCCGGGCAGTACAGGAACGCAATCGCAGCTATCGCGGCGTCCTTGACCTAGAGACATCCACCTACGCGCAGTTGGCCAGCGAGACGATGCGCAGCGTTTCAGTCTCCGACGATGGCAAACGCGTCGTCGGCCTGGATGATCGCGCTTACCGTCAACTGGTGGACTACGACGCCAACTACGCCGATGTTTACGTGATTAATCCGGACACCGGCGAACGCAAACTTGCCCAGAAAAAGTTGCGCGGCAACGCCAACCTCGCTCAAAACGACTGGTCGCCCGACGGCAATTGGCTGGTCTATTTTCAGGACAAGCAATGGCATGCGCGCAATACGCTGGACGGCACCAGCAAAAACCTGACGCGTTCGCTGGGGGTCGCGGTACATAACGAAGAGCACGACTCCCCCGGGCCCGCTGCCCCCTATGGCAACGGCGGCTGGCTTAGCGACAGCAGCTCGCTGCTGGTCTACGACCGATTCGATGTGTGGCAAGTATTTGCCGACGGCAGCAAAGCCAAAAACCTCACGCTGGGTGAAGGCCGCAAGGCTAAGGTCCGCCTGCGCGTACAGCGCATCGAACCAATCGACGAGGACGATGATGAGCGCGGCATCGACGCGAAAAAGCCATTGGTGTTGCGTGGTGAAAGTGATCAGACGCGCGCCAGTGGTTTTTACAAAACGACTTTTGGCGCAACCGCTGCACCGCAGCGCTTAATCTGGGCCGACAAAAATATGCGCTATGTCGGTCGCGCCCGCGATGCGGATGTGTTGCTGGTGACGGCATCGCGTTTCGATACCTTTCCTGATCTCCATACGACAGACTTGAACTTCAGCAATTTGACCAAGCTGAGCGAAGTTGGCGCGCAAATGGCGCCTTTTAGCTGGGGCACCAGCGAGTTGATGGCCTTCACCAATGCCAAGGGTGTCCCGCTCAAAGCGTCGCTTTACAAGCCCGAGAACTTCGACGCCAAAAAGAAATATCCGTTGATGGTTTACATCTATGAGCGGCTCTCACAGAACGTCAATAATTTCATCAACCCGGCGCCGAGCAACGGCGTCAACGCTGCCCTCTATGTGAGCAACGGCTACGTGGTGTTGATGCCCGACATCGCGTACACGACCGGCGAGCCAGGCAAGAGCGCACTCGATGCCGTCATGTCTGCGATCGACAAGCTGGTGAAGCAGGGATTCATCGACGAAAAGGCCATCGGCATTCAGGGCCACTCCTGGGGCGGCTATCAGATCGCCTGGATGGTCACGCAGACTAATCGTTTTCGGGCAGCTGAAGCGGGCGCGCCGGTCGGCAACATGACCAGCGCCTACTCCGGTATTCGCTGGGGTTCCGGCCTGCCGCGACAGTTCCAGTACGAGCAATCACAAAGCCGGATCGGCAAGCCGCTGCAGGAGGCACTGCCTCTTTATATCGCCAACTCGCCAGTGTTTCACATCAAGAAAGTGCAAACGCCTTTGCTGCTGCTGGCCAACGACAGCGACGATGCGGTGCCGTGGTACCAGGGAATCGAAATGTTCCTGGCACTACGCCGCTATAAAAAGGAAGCGTATCTGTTCAACTACAACGGCCAGTTGCACAACCTGCGTCGCCGAGCTGACCAAAAAGATTTTGCGCTGCGCATGCACCAGTTCTTCGATCACTTTCTCAAAGGCGCAGCCAAGCCGGAATGGATGGAGAAGGGGATTGCGTTTATTGATCGTGAGGAAGAGAAGGAGCGATTTGGGAAGCCTTAGGGCAACCTAAAACCTTCGTGGTGCGCCACGCGCTCCAGGGCCGATTCGAACAAGCTACGGGATGTGCCGGCGACCCGCTGCAGATAGGCGTGCAACTCTGCATCCGCAGGGCTACGGTTGGAACACTCTGCGCTGTAGGCCTCGAAGTTCGAGAGCTGCATCAGCAATTCCGCCACATGCCGGGGGCATTCGCAGGCTATCGTCGTCGACAAGTCCGCAATTGACGTCAAGGTGGCATCGTCATAGCGTCGCGGCGTGATATTTCCTGCTGCCAACTGCAAGGCATCGCGTTGTAGTCGCTGGCTGTCCGCTCCCTCGGCGTCAGGCGCCATCGCTGCTTGTACTGAGGCCAACCACGCGCCCAGAGCATGGTCGTTGTCTGGCTCGCGGACCATCATCGCGCCGCTCGCGGCGAACGCACTCGTCGCTGCCGTGCCTGCAAAGCGATAAGTCACCGCTACCCGCCGAGCGAGCAACGTGTTTTGCGCCGCCTTTAGTTGTGGGAGCGCGGTGGCTTGCAGGCTCGGCGCTTGCCAGAGCAACAAGTCGACTGTGTCACCTGGAGTGGATTGGGCAGCATTTGTTGCCTCGTCGAGCGAGTCAAACACTGCCTTTACCTGCAAGGGGGGCTGCACGCGTCGGAGGACGGCAGAGCGCTGCAGACGCAGCGCGAGCGCTCGCCCGACGACAGTCACCTGCATTGCGGGCGCCTGCCGTATTGAACGGGCATCCTGACCCGCCGGGCTACGCAACTGGGTCTGGGAAACTTGTTGCAGCTGTGCAGGGTCTAGTGCCGCAATCGAGCCGATAGCATGCCCGCGCTCAGTCAATTGCCGCAATAGGAGCACGCGTTCGACGTCGGCG